>NZ_NCUX01000029.1:0-165209 GCF_002096615.1 Streptococcus oralis subsp. dentisani | reverse complement strand
AAGCTTGAGCAACAGCGTGTCTGCATCAATCAGTGCAAGCCAATCAGCAAGCACAAGCTTGAGCAACAGCGTGTCTGCATCAATCAGTACTTCAGTATCAGCAAGCACAAGCTTGAGCAACAGCGTATCCGCTTCAATCAGTGCATCTGAATCAGCAAGCACAAGCTTGAGCAACAGCGTATCTGCCTCAATCAGTGCAAGCAACAACTCAGGTAGCGGTTCAGGTTCAACAAGCACAAGCAATGACTCAGCAAGTCAATCAGCTTCAGCATCTGTATCAGCAAGCACAAGCTTGAGCAACAGCGTAAGTGCATCAATCAGTGCATCTGAATCAACAAGCACAAGCAATGACTCAGCTAGCCAATCAGCTTCAGCATCTGTATCAGCTAGCCAATCAGCTTCAATCAGCACAAGTGAATCAGTTTCAACAAGCACAAGCACAAGCTTGAGCGACAGCGTAAGTACCTCAGCTAGCTTGTCTGACAGTGCTTCAATCTCAAACGCTTTGAACCACTCACAAGCTCCTGCACAACAACCTGCTGGACCAGGACGCTCAAACGGTAGAAGACTTCCAAATACAGGAACTGCAAGTAACCAATTTGCTGGTCTTGGATTAGGAGTAGCTGTCTTGGCAACTGCCTCTCTTCTTGGCAAGAAGAAGAAATCAGCAGCTTCTGAGATGGATTTAGAAGACTAAGTCCCAGAAATCGACTAAAATGAAATTGCTGATATCATTTTAGCGATGAAAACAAGAACCCCAGATGGCTCAAGGCTATCTGGGGTTTGTTTGTGGGCTCATTTTTAATCTATAGGCCTTTTTAGTTCTTTCTGCCTACCTTTTTTGTTATACTAGTAGAAGCGATTATCTATAGAAAGTTTATGGGAGGCTGTTACTAAAAGCTAAGAAAAAGAAGAGCGGATTTTTCTCTTCGGATTTTTCTCCCATAATGGTAAAAAAGTCTTATGTCTCAATCTTACATCAATGTTATCGGAGCAGGTTTGGCAGGGTCTGAAGCAGCTTACCAAATTGCAGAACGTGGTATTCCGGTTAAACTCTATGAAATGCGTGGTGTCAAGTCAACACCTCAGCACAAAACAGACAATTTTGCGGAGTTAGTTTGTTCCAATTCCTTGCGTGGAGATGCTCTGACAAATGCTGTTGGGCTTCTCAAGGAAGAAATGCGTCGTTTGGGTTCTGTTATCTTGGAATCTGCTGAGGCAACACGAGTTCCTGCTGGTGGAGCCCTTGCAGTGGACCGTGACGGTTTCTCCCAAATGGTGACCGAAAAAGTAGCCAACCATCCCTTGATTGAAGTGGTTCGTGATGAAATTACAGAATTGCCGACTGATGTAATCACAGTTGTCGCTACCGGTCCTTTGACCAGCGATGCTCTAGCTGAAAAGATTCATGCCCTCAATGACGGTGATGGTTTCTATTTCTATGACGCGGCGGCGCCGATTATCGATGTTAACACTATTGATATGAGCAAGGTCTATCTCAAATCTCGTTATGATAAGGGAGAGGCGGCCTACCTCAATGCCCCAATGACCAAGCAAGAATTTATGGATTTCCATGAAGCCTTGGTCAATGCGGAAGAAGCACCGCTCAATTCCTTTGAAAAAGAAAAGTACTTTGAAGGATGTATGCCAATCGAAGTCATGGCCAAACGTGGCATTAAAACCATGCTTTATGGTCCTATGAAGCCAGTCGGTTTGGAGTATCCAGACGACTACACAGGACCTCGTGATGGAGAATTTAAAACACCGTATGCAGTTGTCCAGCTTCGTCAGGATAATGCGGCTGGTAGCCTCTACAATATCGTTGGTTTCCAGACCCACCTCAAATGGGGAGAACAAAAGCGTGTTTTCCAAATGATTCCAGGTCTTGAAAATGCTGAGTTTGTTCGTTATGGTGTCATGCACCGCAATTCTTACATGGATTCACCAAATCTTCTTGAGCAAACCTATCGTTCTAAGAAACAGCCCAACCTCTTCTTTGCTGGTCAAATGACGGGTGTGGAAGGCTATGTTGAGTCAGCAGCTTCAGGCTTGGTTGCAGGTATTAACGCGGCTCGTCTTTTTAAGGGAGAAGGAGAAGCTATCTTCCCAGAGACAACAGCGATTGGAAGTCTGGCTCATTACATCACCCATGCTGACAGCAAGCATTTCCAACCGATGAACGTCAATTTCGGGATTATCAAGGAGTTAGAAGGCGAGCGTATCCGTGATAAGAAGGCTCGTTATGAAAAAATTGCAGAGCGTGCTCTTACTGACTTAGAGGAATTTTTAACGGTCTAATTTTTTTCAAAGAATTGCTCACGATACTATAAAAATCTTAGAAATTGTGATAAAATAGGTAGGATAAAAAAAGGAGAGTAAAAATGGCTAACCCCAAGTATAAACGTATTTTAATCAAGTTATCAGGTGAGGCTCTTGCAGGTGAACGTGGCGTAGGGATTGATATCCAAACAGTTCAGAAAATCGCAAGAGAGATTCAAGAAGTTCATAGCTTAGGTATCGAAATTGCCCTTGTTATTGGTGGAGGAAATCTCTGGCGTGGAGAACCTGCAGCAGAAGCAGGAATGGACCGTGTTCAGGCAGATTACACTGGAATGCTTGGGACTGTTATGAATGCTCTTGTAATGGCAGATTCATTGCAACAAGTTGGTGTCGATACGCGTGTACAAACAGCTATTGCCATGCAACAAGTGGCAGAACCTTACGTACGTGGACGTGCCCTTCGCCACCTTGAAAAAGGCCGTATCGTTATCTTTGGTGCTGGAATTGGTTCACCTTACTTCTCAACAGATACAACAGCGGCTCTTCGTGCGGCTGAAATCGAAGCGGATGCCATCCTTATGGCTAAAAATGGTGTCGATGGTGTTTATAATGCCGATCCTAAGAAAGACAAGACAGCCGTTAAGTTTGAAGAATTGACTCACCGTGATGTTATCAATAAAGGTCTTCGTATCATGGACTCAACAGCTTCAACCCTCTCTATGGACAACGACATTGACTTGGTTGTCTTTAACATGAACCAACCAGGCAACATCAAACGTGTCGTATTTGGTGAAAATATCGGAACAACAGTTTCAAACAATATCGAAGAAAAGGAATAAGAAAATTATGGCTAACGCAATTGTAGAAAAAGCTAAAGAGAGAATGACCCAATCTCACCAATCACTTGCTCGTGAATTTGGTGGTATCCGTGCCGGACGTGCCAATGCGAGCTTGCTGGACCGTATCCACGTAGAATACTATGGAGTCGAAACTCCTCTTAACCAAATCGCTTCAATTACTATTCCAGAAGCGCGTGTCTTGTTGGTAACACCATTTGACAAGTCTTCATTGAAAGACATCGAACGTGCCTTGAATGCTTCTGATCTTGGTATCACACCAGCTAACGATGGTTCTGTGATTCGCTTGGTTATTCCTGCTCTTACAGAAGAAACTCGTCGTGACCTTGCTAAAGAAGTGAAGAAGGTCGGTGAGAATGCTAAAGTAGCTGTCCGCAATATCCGTCGTGATGCTATGGACGAAGCTAAGAAACAAGAAAAAGCAAAAGAAATCACCGAAGACGAATTGAAGACTCTTGAAAAAGATATTCAAAAAGTAACAGACGATGCTGTGAAACACATCGACGACATGACTGCCAATAAAGAAAAAGAAATCTTGGAAGTCTAAAAATAAACAGAAAAACTCAGTTGGCATTGCTGGCTGAGTTTTATTCGAAAGAAGGAAATATGAATACAAATCTTGCAAGTTTTATCGTTGGACTCATCATTGATGAAAATGACCGTTTTTACTTTGTGCAAAAGGATGGTCAGACCTATGCTCTTGCCAAGGAAGAAGGTCAACACACAGTAGGTGATACGGTCAAAGGTTTTGCCTATACCGATATGAAGCAAAAACTCCGCTTGACCACTCTAGAAGTGACTGCCACTCAGGACCAATTTGGTTGGGGAACGGTAACGGAAGTTCGTAAGGATTTGGGTGTTTTTGTTGATACCGGTCTACCTGATAAGGAAATCGTAGTGTCACTCGATATCCTCCCTGAGCTCAAGGAACTCTGGCCTAAGAAAGGTGATAAACTTTACATCCGTCTTGAAGTGGACAAGAAAGACCGAATCTGGGGACTTTTGGCGTATCAGGAAGACTTCCAACGTCTGGCTCGTCCTGCCTACAACAACATGCAGAACCAAAACTGGCCAGCCATTGTATACCGTCTTAAGCTGTCAGGGACCTTTGTCTATCTGCCAGAGAATAACATGCTTGGTTTCATTCACCCAAGTGAGCGCTACGCAGAGCCACGTTTGGGGCAAGTGTTAGATGCGCGTGTCATCGGTTTCCGTGAAGTGGACCGTACCTTGAACCTATCCCTCAAACCACGTTCCTTTGAAATGTTGGAAAATGATGCTCAGATGATTTTGACCTACTTGGAAAGCAATGGCGGTTTCATGACCTTGAATGATAAGTCATCCCCTGAGGACATCAAGGCAACCTTTGGTATCTCTAAAGGTCAGTTCAAGAAAGCACTCGGTGGCTTGATGAAGGCTGGCAAAATCAAGCAAGACCAGTTTGGTACAGAGTTGATTTAAGCCTTATAGACATGATAAAGAAACTTGAAGAAATGAGTTTAGAGGAACTCTGGCAACTTTTTTCTATTTTTCTAGTAGAGCACAAATCAGAGTGGAAAGACTGGTATGAATCGGAAAAAGCAAATCTGAAAAAAATATTGGGTGCAAATGTTATTAAAAGAATAGAACATATTGGTAGCACTGCTATCCCTAATATTTGGGCCAAGAATATCGTTGATATTCTATTAGAAGTAGGTAGAATAGAGGATTTAGCAAGAGTTAGGGATTTATTGGTGAAGAATGGGTGGCTAGTGATGTCGGAAAGTCCTAACAGGATTTCGCTAAATAAAGGATATACAGAGCAGGGCTTTGCTGAGAAAGTGTTTCATCTACATTTGCGAATGACGGGAGATCATGACGAGATCTATTTTAGAGATTATCTCTGCCAGCATCCAGATATTGCCCAAGCGTATCAGGAATTAAAACTAGGTTTGTGGAAAAAATTTGAACACAATCGAGACGCCTATACAGATGCTAAAACAGATTTTATAAACCACTACGTTTCAGAGGCTAAGTCCAGTAATTTTCAAGAATCAGAAAAGTGTCATCAAAAAAGTCTTGATAGGAGAAAGAATTGAGAAAATCATTTTACACTTGGCTCATGACTGAGCGCAATCCTAAAAGTAATAGCCCTAAAGCCATCTTGGCAGACCTCGCTTTTGAGGAGTCAACCTTTCCAAAACACACGGATGATTTCGATGAGGTAAGTCGCTTTTTGGAGGAGCATGCCAGTTTCTCTTTTAATCTAGGAGACTTTGACGCCATCTGGCAAGAATACTTAGAACACTAGAGACAATGAGATGAGGCTAGTATTTTATTGTTCTCTTTGCTATAATAAAAAGAAATAAAAGGATTAGAGAGGTTCTTTATTTGAAGGAACATTCAATAGACATTCAACTGAGTCATCCAGATGACCTGTTTCATCTTTTTGGTTCCAATGAACGCCATCTTCGTTTGATGGAAGAAGAGCTTGAGGTGGTGATTCATGCCCGTACGGAGATTGTCCAGGTTTTGGGTGAAGAGACTGCCTGTGAGGAAGCCCGTCAGGTTATTCAGGCTTTGATGGTCTTGGTGAATCGAGGGATGACCGTTGGTACGCCAGATGTGGTGACTGCGATTAGCATGGTCAAAAACGATGAAATCGACAAGTTTGTCGCCCTTTACGAAGAAGAAATCATCAAGGATAATACTGGGAAACCTATCCGTGTCAAAACCTTGGGTCAAAAACTTTATGTGGACAGTGTCAAACAGCATGATGTGACCTTTGGAATCGGACCTGCAGGTACGGGGAAGACCTTTCTTGCAGTGACCTTGGCAGTGACAGCCCTTAAACGTGGTCAGGTCAAGAGGATTATCCTAACTCGACCAGCAGTTGAAGCAGGAGAAAGTCTTGGATTTCTTCCGGGTGATCTTAAGGAGAAGGTCGATCCTTATCTTCGACCAGTTTATGATGCCTTGTATCAGATTCTCGGAAAAGACCAAACGACCCGTCTCATGGAGCGTGAAATTATCGAAATCGCTCCCCTTGCCTACATGCGTGGACGGACCTTGGACGATGCCTTTGTCATTCTCGATGAGGCACAAAATACGACCATCATGCAGATGAAGATGTTCTTGACTCGTTTAGGATTTAATTCTAAGATGATTGTCAATGGAGATATCAGTCAGATTGACCTGCCACGCAATGTTAAGTCCGGTTTGATTGATGCCCAAGAAAAGCTCAAGAACATTCACCAGATCGACTTTGTTCATTTTTCAGCTAAGGATGTGGTTCGCCATCCAGTTGTCGCTCAAATTATCCGAGCCTATGAACCAGCTCCAGTTAAAAATGAAGAGAAGAACGAAGAAACAGAATAGCAAAAAAGAGCAGTTTCATCTGAACTGCTCTTTATCGTATCTGTGTTAACTAGTTAATGTCTTTAGACAAGTTCATCAATCGAAGTGTAATCCTTATCTAGCCCTTGGGCAACTGGAAGACTAGTCAAGTAACCTTGGTAAGTTGTCACTCCTTCACGTAAGCCTTGATCTTCAGTGATTGCTTTTTGGAATCCCTTGTCAGCTAAAGCTTCGATATAAGGAAGGGTGACATTAGTTAGGGCGATGGTTGAAGTACGAGCTACCGCGCCAGGGATGTTGGCAACAGCATAGTGGAGCACCCCATGTTTTTCATAGACGGGCTCATCGTGCGTGGTCACACGGTCAGCTGTCTCGATAACGCCACCTTGGTCAACGGCAACGTCAACGATGACAGAGCCTGGACGCATTTGTTTGACCATCTCATCTGTCACCAGTTTTGGTGCCTTGGCACCAGGGATGAGAACTGCACCAATCACCACATCAGCATCTTTCACACTTGCTTCGATGTTGAATGAATTTGACATAAGAGTTTGGATTTGGTTTCCGAAGACTTCTTCTAGAACTGAGAGACGTTTAGCACTGATATCTAAAATAGTTACCTGAGCACCAAGTCCAAGAGCGATACGGGCAGCATGTGTACCAACGACACCGCCACCGATGATGGTTACTTTTCCTTTTGGAACACCCGGTACACCACCAAGTAGGACACCAGAGCCGCCAGCTTGTTTGGTAAGGAAGTGAGCACCGATTTGAACTGCCATACGACCGGCAACCTCACTCATTGGAACGAGGAGTGGTAGGTGACCTAGGGAGTCACGGACAGTCTCATAGGCAATTCCTGTTGTTTTTGCTGCTAGCATGGCATCTGCTAACTCTGGAGCAGCAGCCATGTGCAAGTAGGTGAAGAGGAGCAAATCGTCGCGCAAGTAACCATATTCAGAAGCTAATGGCTCTTTCACTTTCACGACCAACTCAGCTGCCCAGGCTTCGCCAGCAGTAGCGACAATCTCAGCACCTTGCTTTTGATAGTCAGCATCAGTAAAGCCTGAACCAAGACCAGCATTTGTTTCGATGAGGACGCGGTGACCACGGCTAACTAAGCTATAAACACCAGCAGGTGTGAGGGCAACACGGTTTTCATTGTTCTTAATTTCTTTTGGAATTCCGATTAACATAGAGATAACCTACCTTTCAATTGACGGTATTGTTTTAGTTGTCACATTCCAGTTCATAAATGAAAAATGTGATGGTTTTATTGTATATGAAACCGCTTCAAAAATCAAGAAAAACTTGTCATCCAAATTTATTTATGCTAGACTAGTGAGAATCAAGCTCTAATGGAGGAAAAAGTATGGAATCAATATTTGTGAAATTTGCTCAGTATCCATCAATAGAAACGGAGCGTTTATTGCTCCGACCTGTAACCTTGGACGATGCAGAAGCTATGTTTGAGTACGCCTCAGACAGAGAAAATACACGCTACACTTTTCCAACAAATCAAAGCTTAGAAGAAACCAAGAACAACATCGCTCAGTTCTACTTGGCTAATCCCTTGGGACGGTGGGGAATCGAACTAAAAAGCAATGGCAAGTTTATCGGAACTATTGACTTGCACAAGATTGACCCCATTCTCAAAAAAGCAGCTATTGGTTACATTATCAACCAAAAGTATTGGAATCAAGGATTGACGACAGAAGCCAATCGTGCCGTGATTGAACTGGCTTTTGAGAAGATTGGAATGAACAAGTTGACTGCTCTTCACGACAAGGACAATCCCGCATCTGGAAGAGTCATGGAGAAATCAGGTATGCGTTTTTCACATGAAGAACCCTATGCTAGAATGGATAATAAAGAACCAGGTCGAATTATCACAAGAGTTCATTATGTATTGACCAAGGAAGACTATTTTGCAAATAAATAAGCAGTTGAAAAGAAATTTTCGACTGTTTTTTCTTCCTCTTACGAATAATCTAAGAGAGGAGAAAATATGGAAGCAATTATCGAGAAAATCAAAGAATATAAAATCATTGTCATCTGTGCTGGTTTAGGTTTGGCCTTGGGCGGATTTTTCCTACTAAAGCCAACTTCACAAACACCTGTGAAAGAAACAAATTTGCAGGCTGAAGTTGCGGCCGTTTCAAAGGATTCATCGTCTGAAAAGGTAGTCAAGACGGAGGAAAAGGACGAATCTCCTGAACAAGATCTAATCACAGTAGATGTCAAGGGTGCTGTTAAATCGCCAGGGATTTATGATTTGCCAGTAGGGAGTCGGGTTCATGATGCCGTTCAGAAGGCGGGTGGATTGACAGAGGAAGCAGATAGCAAATCGCTCAATCTCGCTCAGAAAGTCAGTGACGAGGCTCTTGTCTATGTTCCAACTAAGGGAGAAGAAGCAGCCAGTCAGCAGGCTGCCTCTGGAACGACTCCTTCGACAAGTAAAGATAAGAAGGTCAACCTCAATAAGGCCAGTCTGGAAGAACTCAAGCAGGTCAAAGGATTGGGAGGAAAAAGGGCTCAGGACATTATCGACCATCGTGAGGCAAATGGCAAATTCAAGTCGGTAGATGAGCTTAAGAATGTTTCTGGGATTGGCGCAAAGACCATAGAAAAGTTAAAAGACTATGTTACAGTGGACTAAGAGTTTCCCTATCCCCCTAATCTATCTGAGCTTTCTATTACTCTGGCTTTACTATGCAATTTTAGGAGCGTCCTATCTCGCGCTGCTAGGTTTTGTTTTTCTGCTCGTCTGTCTCTTTTTCCAATTTCCATGGAAATCGGCTGGTAAAGTTCTAGCGCTTTGTGGAGTTTTTGGATTTTGGTTTCTGTTTCAAACTTGGCAACAGACACAAGCTAGTCAAAATTTAGTCGGTTATGTTGAAAAGGTGAAGATCTTGCCTGATACCATCAAAGTCAATGGAGACAGTCTGTCCTTTCGGGGCAAGGCTGACGGCCATACCTTCCAAGTTTACTATAAACTCCAGTCTGAGGAGGAGAAAAAGCAATTTCAAACCTTAACAGATCTTCATGAGATTGAACTAGAAGGGAAAGTTTCAGAGTCTGAAGGTCAGAGGAATTTTGGTGGATTTAACTACCAAGCCTACCTGAAAACTCAAGGGATTTACCAGACACTGACTATCAAGAGAATCCAGTCAGTTAAACAGATTAGCAGTTGGGATATAGGTGAAAATTTATCAAGTTTACGTCGAAAGGCTGTAGTTTGGATCAAGACGCACTTTCCAGACCCTATGCGCAACTATATGACAGGTCTTCTGTTAGGACATCTGGATACGGACTTCGAGGAGATGAATGAGCTATATTCTAGTCTAGGAATTATCCACCTCTTTGCCTTGTCGGGTATGCAGGTGGGATTCTTTATGGATGCCTTTAAGAAACTCCTCTTGCGATTGGGCTTGACTCAAGAAAAGTTGAAGTGGCTGACCTATCCCTTTTCCCTTATCTATGCAGGTCTGACAGGATTTTCAGCCTCAGTCATTCGCAGTCTCTTGCAAAAGTTACTGGCTCAACATGGTGTTAAGGGCTTGGACAATTTTGCCTTAACAGTCCTTGTCCTCTTTATCATCATGCCCAACTTTTTCCTGACAGCTGGAGGGGTTTTGTCCTGCGCTTATGCTTTTATCTTGACCATGACTAGCAAAGAAGGAGAGGGGATTAAGGCTGTTGCTAGAGAAAGTCTGATCATTTCCTTGGGAATATTGCCCATTCTATCCTTCTATTTTGCAGAATTTCAGCCTTGGTCTATCCTTTTGACCTTTGTATTTTCCTTTCTGTTTGATGTGGTCTTCTTGCCGCTTTTGTCCATCTTATTCATTCTGTCTTTTGTTTACCCAGTCACTCAGTTTAACATTGTCTTTGAGTGGTTGGAGAACATCATTCGCTTGGTATCGCAGCTGGCAAGCAGGCCTCTGGTCTTTGGTCAACCCAATGCATGGCTTTTGATTTTACTTTTAATTTTATTAGCCTTACTGTATGATTTTAGGAAAAACATCAAGAGGGTAGCAGGGTTCAGTCTCTTTATCGTGGGGCTCTTTTTCTTGACCAAGTATCCACTGGAAAATGAAATTACCATGCTGGATGTCGGGCAAGGAGAAAGTATTTTCCTACGGGATGTAACTGGTAAAATCATTCTCATAGATGTGGGAGGCAAGGCAGAGTCTGATAAGAAAATCGAAAAATGGCAAGAAAAGGCGACGACCAGTAATGCCCAGCGAACCGTGATTCCCTATCTAAAAAGTCGCGGAGTAGCCAAAATTGACCAGCTTATTTTGACCAATACAGACAAGGAACATGTTGGTGATTTGCTAGAGTTGACCAAGGCTTTCCATGTCGGGGAGATTTTAGTATCAAAAGGAAGTCTGACACAGAAGGAATTTGTAGCGGAACTAGAAGCAAGCCAAACCGAGGTGCGCAGTGTGACAGCAGGGGAGAACTTGCCAATTTTTGGAAGTCAGTTAGAAGTCCTATCTCCAAGGCAGATTGGAGATGGGGATCGTGATGGTTCCCTGGTTCTTTATGGAAAACTCTTGGATAAGCACTTTCTCTTCACAGGAAATTTGAAAGAGAAGGGAGAGAAGGATCTTTTAAAGCAATATCCTGACTTAGAGGTGGATGTCTTGAAAGCAGGCCAACATGGTTCTAAAACATCATCAAATCCAGTTTTCCTAGAAAAACTTAAACCAGAGACCACACTCATCTCAGTTGGAAAGAACAATCGTGCGAAACTCCCCCATCAGGAAACCTTGACACGACTAGAGACCATCAAGAGTAAGATTTACCGAACTGACCAGCAAGGAGCTATTCGCTTTAAAGGATGGAATAGTTGGCAAATCGAAAGTGTTCGTTAGGAAGAAAAATGTTATATATTAGTAAAATAAACTGAAAATCTGTTGCATAATACCGAGAAAAACGATATAATGAAAATGCTTTCAATGGTAACGATATAAATGCAATGAAAAATCAGAAAAAGTTGTTTTATTAGCCAGTTTATGATTTATTGGTCTTTTTTAGTCCAGTGTATCTGCTGTGACAGTTACTAAAAGTTATTGGTATGATTGGAATACCGCTTGGAAGTTTAACATGAATTACCACGGACGTAAATATGTAAACATTCCAAGATGGTCTGCTTATTACTCTATAATGACTAAAAAGTTGGTCTGATTGGCATTCTGTTCGCTATGAGGTCATTAACTACTAGACAGGAAACTATCAATCGTTAAAGAGTGAGAAAAAGGAGGGCTGGATATGATAACTCTTACTCATGTTACCTTAAAAACGCGACAAGTCATCTTGCAAGATGTTGATTTCACCTTTAAAAAAGGTAGGATTTATGGCCTTCTTGCTATCAATGGCTCGGGAAAGACGACCCTGTTCCGAGCTATTAGCAAGCTGCTTCCCCTTAGTAGTGGACATATCGTAGCCCCTCCTTCTTTGTTTTATTCTGAGAGTGTTGAATGGCTGGATGGAAACTTAAGTGGGATGGACTACCTTCGTCTCATAAAAAACATCTGGAAGTCAGACCTAAACTTGGGGGACGAAATCGCCTATTGGGAAATGTCTGACTATATCAACCTTCCCATCCGCAAGTATTCCTTAGGGATGAAGCAACGCTTGGTGATTGCTATGTATTTCCTCAGTCAGGCGAAATGCTGGCTCATGGATGAGATAACAAATGGCTTAGATGAGTATTATCGACAGAAGTTTTTTGATAGGCTGGCACAAATCGATAGAAAAGAACAGCTGGTTCTTTTGAGTTCCCACTACAAAGAGGAGTTAGTGGAGATTTGCGATAGCATCGTAACCATTCGTCAGGGGCAGATAGAAGAGGTTCCGTTATGAAAGATATTAGCCTATTTTTGTTAAAGAAAGTTTTCAAAAGTCGCTTAAACTGGATTATCTTAGCTTTATTTGCATCTGTACTCGGTGTTACCTTTTATTTAAATAGTCAGACTGCAAACTCACACAGCTTGGAGAGCGAGTTGGAAACCCGTCTTGTAAAACATGAGAGAATCATCAATGAAAATGAAGTGAAACTCTCCCAAATCTCTGACACCAGCTCGGAGGAATACCAGGTTGTTAAAGAAAATTTAGAATCGCAAAAAAATCTTTTAACGCAAAAGAAAGAAATTCTGACTTTACTAAAAGAAGGACGATGGAAAGAAGCCTATTATTTGCAGTGGCAAGATGAGGAAAAGAGTTATGAAATTGTATCGAAGGAATCGACTTCTAGTTCTGACTTTAAAATGGCAATTGACCGCTAACGGAAGATTTACCAAGCCCTGTATCCCTTGAACATAAAAGCACATACTTTGGAGTTCCCGACTCACGGGATTGATCAGATTGTCTGGATTTTAGAGGCTATCATCCCAACCTTATTTGTGATTGGTATTATTTTTATGCTAACACAACTGTTCGCAGAAAGATATCAAAATAATCTCGATACAGCTCAGTTGTATCCTATTTCAAAAGTGACATTTGCCATGTCCTCTCTTGGAGTTGGGGTGAGCTATGTGACCGTGCTGTTTATCGGAATCTGTGGCTTTTCTTTTCTAGTAGGAAGTCTGATAAGTGGTTTTGGACAGTTAGATTATCCCTACCCGTTCTATAGCTTAACGAATCAAGAGGTAACTATTGGAAAAATACAAGATGTGTTATTTCCTAGCTTGTTCTTAGCTTTCTTAGCCTTTATCGTCATTGTGGAAGTCGTCTACTTGATTGCTTACTTTTTCAAGCAAAAAATGCCTGTTCTCTTCCTTTCCCTCATTGGGATTGTTGGCTTGTTGTTTGGTATCCAAACGATCCAGCCTCTTCAGAGTATTGCCCATCTGATTCCCTTTACTTACTTGCGTTCAGTGGAGATTTTATCTGGAAGATTACCTAAGCAGATTGATAATGTAGATCTAAATTGGAGCATGGGGATGGTCTTACTTCCTAGCCTGATTATCCTTTTGTTAGTGGGGATTCTATTTATCGAAAGATGGAGAAGTGCGCGTAAAAAGGAAGTTTTTAATAGGTCTTAGCATTCCTATACGGAAGGTGAGGAAAAAACTAACACAAGGAGGGGACCAACTAGGTTCTCTCTTTTTGATGCGGACATCAAGAAGAAAACAGAAAGTTTTTCGAAAAAATGACTTTTTATCTTGACAAGGGATAGAAAACTTGGTATCATATAAAAGTTGAGAAAAGCAGAAGTGAGAGCTTCTCGCCTTGTGACATCAAGTTGCCTGGCCCTACGGATGAAAAGTTTCTAAGAAACGCTATCATAACGTGCGGGCTTGTATCATTACAAGTCCGCTCTTGTTTTTCTCTAATAATAAAAAAGAGGTGAAAACCATAGCAAAGCAAGACTTATTCATCAATGATGAAATTCGTGTACGTGAAGTTCGCTTGATCGGTCTTGAGGGAGAACAGCTAGGCATTAAGCCACTCAGCGAAGCGCAAGCATTGGCTGATAGTGCAAATGTTGACTTGGTATTGATTCAACCCCAAGCAAAACCACCTGTTGCTAAAATTATGGACTACGGTAAGTTCAAATTTGAGTACCAGAAGAAGCAAAAAGAGCAACGCAAAAAACAAAGCGTTGTGACCGTGAAAGAAGTTCGTTTGAGCCCAGTTATCGATAAGGGTGATTTCGAAACGAAACTTCGCAATGCTCGCAAGTTCCTTGAAAAAGGGAATAAAGTTAAGGTATCCATTCGCTTTAAAGGGCGTATGATCACCCATAAAGAGATTGGTGCAAAAGTTTTAGCCGAGTTTGCTGAAGCAACACAAGATATTGCAATCATCGAACAACGTGCTAAGATGGATGGACGCCAAATGTTCATGCAGTTGGCGCCAGCAACTGACAAAAAATAATTGTCAGAAAGTTAAATAAAGGAGAAAAAATCATGCCAAAACAAAAAACACACCGCGCATCAGCTAAACGTTTCAAACGTACAGGTTCTGGTGGACTTAAACGTTTCCGTGCTTACACTTCTCACCGTTTCCACGGAAAAACTAAGAAACAACGTCGTCATCTTCGTAAAGCATCTATGGTGCATTCAGGAGATTTCAAACGTATCAAAGCAATGCTTACTCGCTTGAAATAAGAGCCTGACAGTAAGTAAACAATTCTAGGAAATATTTGGAGGAAATAAAACATGGCACGTGTTAAAGGTGGCGTTGTATCACGCAAACGTCGTAAACGTATTCTTAAATTAGCAAAAGGTTACTATGGAGCTAAACACATCTTGTTCCGTACTGCAAAAGAACAAGTAATGAACTCTTACTACTATGCATACCGTGACCGTCGTCAGAAAAAACGTGACTTCCGCAAATTGTGGATCACTCGTATCAATGCGGCAGCTCGTATGAACGGACTTTCATACTCACAATTGATGCATGGTTTGAAATTGGCTGAGATCGAAGTTAACCGTAAAATGCTTGCTGACTTGGCTGTTAACGATGCAGCAGCTTTCACAGCTCTTGCAGATGCAGCTAAAGCAAAACTTGGTAAATAAAAGTTGATAAGACTGGAACAGGATTGTCCCAGTCTTTTTAAAAATAAAGGAGAAAATATGGCTTCAAAAATGCTACACACTTGCTTGCGAGTAGAAAACCTTGAAAAATCAATCGCCTTTTATCAAGACGCTTTTGGTTTTAAAGAATTGCGTCGCAAGGACTTCCCAGATTATGCTTTCACAATTGTCTATCTAGGGCTTGATGGTGATGATTACGAGTTGGAATTGACCTATAACTATGACCACGGCCCTTACGTGGTAGGAGATGGCTTTGCCCATATCGCCCTCAGCACACCTGACCTCGAGGCACTTCATCAAGAACATAGCGCTAAAGGCTATGAGGTTACAGAGCCAAAAGGCCTACCAGGAACCCCACCAAACTATTACTTTGTCAAGGATCCTGATGGCTACAAGGTCGAAGTCATTCGTGAAAAATAACCTAGTAAGGTCAAGTAGAATGTTCGTTTTCTACTTGACTTTTTTTCATCTAAAGAGTATACTAATACAAATTTAACCTTTAAGGGGAGTCCAGAGAGACTCACAAGGTGTCAGATAAAAGGGATAAGGGGCTCTCTGTGGGGACTTTTTAAGTGTGCGCATGAGTTCTAGCCTAACCCAACTGAGGCCTTGCATTAGCAAGGCCTTTTCTTTATCTGGTCCCCTTAAATTTAAGGAGGAAAAGTCATGAATCCCACATGTAAGAAGCGCTTGGGTGCCATTCGTTTGGAAACCATGAAGGTGGTTGCTCAGGAGGAAATTGCGTCAGCAATCTTTGAATTAGTCCTAGAAGGGGAGATGGTTGAAGCCATGCGAGCAGGGCAATTCCTTCATCTGCGTGTGCCTGATGATGCCCATCTCTTGCGCCGTCCTATTTCAATTTCGTCTATTGACAAGGTCAAGAAGCAGTGTCATCTCATTTATCGGATTGAGGGTGCTGGGACAGCTATTTTTTCAACCTTAAGTCAGGGTGATCCTCTTGATGTGATGGGGCCTCAGGGAAATGGATTTGACTTGTCTGACTTGGACGACCAGAACCGAGTTCTCCTCGTTGGTGGTGGGATTGGTGTTCCACCCTTGCTCGAGGTAGCCAAGGAATTGCATGCGCGTGGGGTGAAAGTAGTAACTGTTCTCGGTTTTGCTAATAAGGATGCTGTTATCCTAGAAAAGGAATTGTCCCAATATGGTCAGGTCTTTGTAACGACAGATGATGGTTCGTATGGCATCAAGGGAAATGTGTCCGTCGTCATCAATGATTTAGAAAATCAGTTTGATGCCATCTACTCATGTGGGGCTCCTGGAATGATGAAGTACATCAATCAAAAATTTTATAATCACCCAAGAGCCTATCTATCTCTGGAATCTCGTATGGCTTGTGGGATGGGGGCTTGCTACGCTTGTGTTCTAAAAGTGCCAGATAGTGAGACTGTCAGTCAACGTGTCTGTGAAGATGGCCCTGTTTTCCGCACAGGAACAGTTGTATTATAAGGAGAATGTCATGACTAACAAACGTTTACAAGTTTCTCTACCTGGTTTGGATTTGAAAAATCCCATCATTCCAGCATCAGGCTGTTTTGGTTTTGGTCAAGAGTATGCCAAGTACTATGATTTAGACCTTTTGGGCTCCATTATGATTAAGGCAACGACTATAGAACCACGTTTTGGGAATCCAACTCCCAGGGTGGCAGAGACACCTGCAGGTATGCTCAATGCAATCGGCTTACAAAATCCGGGTTTAGAAGCTGTTTTAGCAGAGAAATTGCCTTGGCTGGAAAGGGAGTATCCTACGCTTCCCATCATTGCCAATGTTGCAGGCTTTTCAAAACAAGAGTACGCTTCCGTTTCTCAAGGAATATCCAAGGCAGCCAATGTAAAAGCTATCGAGCTCAATATCTCTTGTCCGAATGTGGATCACGGCAATCATGGACTTTTGATTGGGCAAGATCCTGATTTGGCCTACGAAGTGGTAAAAGCGGCTGTGGAAGCTTCTCATGTGCCAGTCTATGTCAAGCTAACTCCTAGTGTAACGGATGTTGTCACCATTGCTAAAGCCACTGAAGATGCAGGAGCAAGTGGCTTAACCATGATCAATACTCTAGTCGGTATGCGATTTGACCTCAAAACCAGAAAACCAATCCTAGCCAATGGAACGGGTGGGATGTCTGGCCCAGCAGTCTTTCCAGTAGCCCTCAAACTCATCCGCCAAGTCGCCCAAACAACAGAACTTCCCATCATAGGGATGGGGGGAGTGGATTCGGCTGAAGCTGCGCTAGAAATGTATCTGGCTGGTGCCTCTGCCATCGGAGTTGGAACAGCTAACTTTACCAATCCTTATGCTTGTCCTGATATCATTGAACATCTGCCAAAAGTCATGGACAAATACGGCATTAGCAGTTTGGAAGATCTCCGTAAGGAAGTCAAAGCCAGTCTGAGATAAGCTAGGTCTTCCTTATCGTCAACAAGAAATAGAATCTTCATCAATTTGTAATATTTCCGTCTGTTAACTATGTTACAATAGGGTTTATAAAATAGTAATAGTGTAGATAGTTTTCTACTGAGGAGAATAAAATGAAGAAGATACTACTTGCAAGTACTGTTGTTCTTTCTATGGCAGGATTTGCAAAGACATCTGTACATGCTGAAGAATCTCAGGTTACGAAAAAAACTCAGACCACAGATGTAGTCGAGAAAAAAGAGGAAGCTGCTCCCAAGAAAGAAGTTCCTAAAGTCGAGGCGAAGAAAGAGCCAGCTGTAAAAGAGGAAAATCCTTCCAAAAAGGAAAAAAAAGAGGAAGTTATCAAGGAAGGTTGGCAGAAAGAACAAGGAAAATGGCGTTTTTATGAAAATAACCAGCCTGTCGTAAACTGGAAAAAAATTAGTGGCACTTGGTATTACTTTGACAAAAATGGTATTATGCTCAGTAATACTATAATTGATGATTACCTTGTCAAAGGTAACGGTGCCATGGCAGAAAACGATTGGGTGAAAATATCTGACAAGTGGTACTATGCCACAGCTTCAGGCAAGATTTCTCGCAATAAGTGGGAAAAGATTGAAGGCAGCTGGTACTATTTTGATAAAAATGGAATCATGCTTAGTCGCACCATCTATAATGACTATCTCTTCCAAGGTAGTGGTGCCATGGCAGAAAACGATTGGGTGAAAATATCTGACAAGTGGTACTATGCCACAGCTTCGGGCAAGATTTCTCGCGACAAATGGGAAAAGATTGAAGGCGTCTGGTATTACTTTGATAAAGATGGTGTAATGCTTAGTCGCACCATCTATAATGACTATCTCTTCCAAGGTAGTGGTGCCATGGCAGAAAATGATTGGGTGAAAATATCTGATAAGTGGTACTATGCCACAGCTTCAGGAAAAATTTCCCGCAATAAATGGGAAAAAATCAAAGGAACATGGTACTATTTTAATAGCGATGGTGTGATGGCAAGTAGCCAGTGGAAAAGTGACTACTATCTGAAAGATAGTGGCGCTATGGCGGAAAAAGAGTGGATTTTTGATAAATCCTACAATAGCTGGTTTTACTTGAAGTCAGGTGGGGCCTACGCTTCCCGTGAATGGATTGGTTCATACTACCTTAAATCTGGTGGCTATATGGCCAAAAATGAATGGATTTTTGACAAAGATTACGATGCTTGGTACTATCTAAAAGATGATGGTCGATATGTAACAGGTACTTTTACGATCAAAGGTAAAGAGTATTCCTTCCAGAATAATGGGAAGTGGATCTCAGAGGCAAAATATTACAAAGTAAAACCGATTACTGCTTATGTTTATAGTGCTTCTGGTGAAAGATTGAGTTATGTATCACAGGGAACTATCGTCTCACTTGGAGATGCACAATCTAAAAAAGATAGTCAAATACCAGTCAATATTTCTGGTTTATCCGGCTTCATGAATAAAAGTGATTTAGTAGCTATTGATAAAGAAAGTGAATTTGTCCCTCATTATACAAGTGATGGCAAGTATTTTTACCATGAGTTATCACCTTATGTAAGTCTCCGTGTTGCGCCACATAGCTCAGCTATGACTATTGGTAAGAAATATTATTCAACTGATGGAATTCATTTTGATGGCTTTACCATTGAAAATCCTTTCCTCTTTAGAAATTTGACTAAACCAAGTAATTACAGCGCATCCGAATTGGATAAAGTTTATTCTTTGATGAATATTCGGGATAGTCGTCTCGCTGGTAAGGGTGCTATTTTTAAGGAAGCTGAGAAACGCTATGGTGTAAATGCTCTTTACTTGATGGCGCATAGTGCACTCGAGAGTGCTTGGGGTCGGAGCCAGATTGCCAAGGATAAGAATAACTTCTTTGGAATTGCAGCTTATGATTCGAGCCCATATACCTCGGCCAAAAAATTTGATGATGTGGACAAGGGGATTCTCGGTGCAGCTAAGTGGATTCGTGAGAACTACATTGACTATGGACGAGACCATCTTGGAAACAAGGCTTCTGGTATGAATGTACGCTATGCTTCTGACCCATACTGGGGAGAGAAAATTGCCAGCATCATGATGACTATCAATAGCAAACTTGGTGGGAAAGACTAGGGAAGAACAAAATCGGGAACCATGATAGATTGGTTGTCGATTTTTTGTTATAATAAAAATAAGTAGACAACAAAGGAGACAGTCATGACATTTGAAGAAATCCTACCTGGATTAAAGGCTAAGAAAAAATATGTACGAACTGGTTGGGGAGGGGCTGAAAACTATGTCCAACTCTTTGACACCATCGAGCAAAACGGGGTTGCACTTGAAGTGACGCCTTATTTCCTAATCAACGTGTCTGGAGAAGGGGAAGGTTTTTCCATGTGGAGCCCGACACCTTGTGATGTTTTGGCGACGGATTGGGTAGAAGTCCATGACTAGACGTGTATTGATCACGGGAGTGAGTTCAGGGATTGGTCTGGCTCAAGCCCGACTCTTTTTAGAGAAGGGGTATCAAGTATATGGAGTGGATCAAGGTGAAAATCCACTCTTGGAGGGTGATTTTCACTTTTTACAGAGAGATTTGATCTTAGACTTGGAGCCTATTTTTGACTGGTGTCCTTATGTGGATGTTTTGTGCAATACTGCAGGAGTTTTGGATGATTACAAACCCCTATTGGAACAATCAGCACAGGAAATTCAAGAGATTTTTGAAATCAACTACGTTACTCCAGTAGAGTTGACTCGCTATTATTTGACGCAAATGCTGGAAAATAAAAAAGGAATCATCATCAATATGTGTTCTATTGCTTCGAGCCTAGCAGGTGGCGGTGGACACGCTTATACTTCCTCCAAGCATGCTTTGGCTGGCTTTACCAAACAGTTGGCTCTAGACTATGCTGAAGTTGGGATTCAGGTCTTCGGTATCGCTCCAGGAGCGGTCAAGACAGCTATGACTGCTGCGGACTTTGAGCCAGGTGGATTGGCAGACTGGGTAGCTAGTGAAACGCCTATCAAGCGTTGGATTGAACCAAGTGAGATTGCTCAAGTTAGCCTTTTCTTGGCTAGCGGTCAGGCATCTGCCATGCAAGGACAAATCCTGACAGTGGATGGTGGCTGGAGTTTGAAGTGATGCTTTGGTACAGTTTGCATTGTTCACTATTGGAGGTTAAAGATGGAACAAGATATATTTGGATTTGAGTTTCCAAGTTTCTACCATCAGTTTTTATTGGAATGGGACGAAGTGGATCCTTATGAGATTGGTGACTCAGGTATCTGTTTATATGCTAAGGAGGATCTCTTAGAGCGTAATGAGACCTATCAGATAGAAGTAGATGAACCAGACTTCTTTATGATTGGTCAAGAGGGAGATTTGGCCTACTTTATCAAGAAAAATGCTGATGATTGCATTTATGAAAATGATTTGGGTGCTTTGGGCTCTTTAGAAATGCAAAAAGTTGCTGCAACTGTCTATGACTTTATTGACAAGGTCTTAGAAGAAAGATTGTAAAAACCGGAGGGATAATTATGCTGAGAGCAACAGATGCGAATGAGCCAATTACAAGAGAAGACCTTTTACAATTTGAGGAGAAGCTTGGAAAGAAATTGCCGGAAGCCATGTTAAACTTTTATCTCAAGTACAATGGTGGTCAATCTTGTGTGTCTGGTGTTCATGATGACAAACATCTCTTTCCTTTCAATGCTTTTTATTCATTAGAGGAGATGGAGAAGGCCCTCAACTGGTTTGACGATGAGGTTGTTCCTGCTGGATTTCAGGCTAAAGACCTCCTTCATTTTGCCTATGATCCTGGGTCTGGAAACTATGCTCTGTCTCTAAGGGAAGAAGATTATGGTAAGGTTTACTACTATGTTTTAGAAGAAAGAGCTGAGATTTTTGGTCAATGGCTTTCATTTGAGGCTTTTCTGACTAGTTTTGTGGAAGGTGAGTAGAAATAAAAGGAGCAATCATGCCTAAACACCAATTCTTTTCACTAGCAGATATTTTAGAGCAAGTTAAGTTAGAACAATGTACTCAAGATGACTTTTGCCTCTATGGCAATGATGAAGGGAATTTGGCTCTCGATAGCCTTTATTTTGGTGTCGGATTATCCAGTTGTAGTTGATGATAAAGATGTCTACCCTGTGGAAGTAGTAGAGAGAAATCTTAATCTGGTATATTATGGTGAGCATCTGATAGATGTCCTTCTAGTAGCACTGGATGAAAAGCCAGACGCAAGCCCTGAATACTTGGTCGATGCCTTAATTTATTATAATCAACATGATACTTTTATTCCCTTTGCCTAGTAACTAAGCTGGATTTGCATAGTTCTATTAAACATAAGCGAATACAGTAAGGAGTCAAGAAATGATAGATTACAAAATGGTAAATAAAAAAATTTCACCTTTTAAATTTTTAGTCCATGATGAAGAGACACAAAGTGTTCGAGGGTCGCTCATTTATTATCCTGATGGAGAATACAGACAGGAAGTATTCGACACTCGGGAAGATGAGGGATTCGAAGGAAATGGATACGATTGGGCATCTCTTGCTTTGATATTTTTAGAGGAAAAAATACCTGAATTAAGCGAATCTATTGACTTTGATCCAGAAGGAAGTATGTTTTGTGCCTATTCTTCCAATATTGATGCCTTAGCAACATTTGCTTTAAGTTTTAAGGAGTTTTGCGACGATTCTGAGTCTATGATAGACTTGTTTAGTCGAGCAGAGTTAGATTAGCTGATTAGAAAAGCTTTAACTACTAGATATTTGACTAGGGAAATGACACAAAGGAGTTAAGATGAAGCTGATAGAAGTATTTGAGCTAGTGGAAAATCATTCTGATTTAAAACCCTATGTAGAAAAAATATTAAAAAAGTACAAGAAGACCAACTGTTCCTATCTTGAGTCTCTTAATCACCTTGCTTATTTACTCTATCTATATGATCAAAAAGAACTAGCTAAAAAATTGTTAGATATTTTGCTACAAATTCCCTTTGAAGGAGATTATAATAGTTGGACCTTTGTTGAGAGTTCGATAGTCTTGTTGGCCTATATGGAAAAGCAGACGGAAAATCAGGTGTCCATCTATCAAAATCTCCTTTTAAGTCCACTAGATTCTGGGGAGGAATCAACTAGAAAAATAAGAAGGAAAGTACATCAGAGATTTTTGAATGGTGATACTTTGGAACAAAAGCTTGCAAAAATCGAGCAAGCTTCGACCTTTACATCTGAAATTGAATGGCGCTTACTTTACTTAGCAGACTTGTTAAAACTTCAGTTGTTTAGTGCGGAATCAACTCTGGACGAGGCGGATATCCAGTCTAAAATAGAAGAACAAATCGAAAGATTACAAAGATTTATCAAGGAGCAAGGTCTTGTTAGCCTTTTCCCTTTTAAGGGATGAGGAAGTGTGGCTAAATTTGAAGGATGGAAAGAGGTGAATGGCTATGAAAAACCAGTTAGCTCTTAGTGGCGAGAAAATCGCTGAAAAAGTTTACCCACAACTATTGCACCACGTCGGTATGATTCGTGGGGAATACTTGTTGAGAGAGCTCAATCAAAATATCCTATTAGCAAGTTGTCAGCAATTTGTAAAAGATTATCTAGATACCATTTGCTCCTTGTACTCAGATGAAGAGGTTTGGTATCGTTTTTCAGAGTTAACAAATACAGAAGCTAATTGTTTAGAGGGGACTAAAGAGCATTTTGATGAAAATCATCCCTTGTTTGGTTATAGAGGAACTAGGCGCTTGCTGGCGTGTCCTGATGAATTTCAGGCTGAAGCACATGTCGTTACAGAAGTTTATCAAACAAATCCCAATCTGTCTGTTATTTTTCCTTTTATCAATGATGCTGAGCAGTTAAAACAAGCTATTAGAGTATTGCGTGAGCATGGTTTTACTGGAAAAGTCGGCACAATGATTGAATTACCGTCAGCTTATTTTGACTTGGACAGGATACTGGAAACTGGTATTTCAAAGATTGTAGTTGGAATGAATGATTTGACTTCTTTTGTTTTTGCGACTGTGAGAAATAGTCAATGGCATGATATGGAAAGTCCAATTATGTTAGATATGCTAAGACAGATGCTGGATAAAGCAAGTATGAAAAAGATTGACTTTGCTGTAGCAGGCTATCTGAATGCTTCTTTCATACAAAAAATGAATCAGATGGGTATCAAGTGTATTATCCACTACAGTTCTATTCCAGAGATTTTTGATTTAGAGATTGATCATCCAGACCACCTCAAACGTGTAAAAGAAGTAAGTAAAAAATTACAAAGGAGAAACCCATGACACCGCAAGAAATGTGGAATGCATACAAGCAAATTAACCCCTCGATTGGAGATGAGATAGATGCCTGGGCTTTTGGAGTGGAAGCCGATACCTTGGCAGATTTGGTTTTAAAAGGCGAAAAGACAGCAACCGCCTCAGCCTATGACCTCTATGCAATAGAGGACGAACCTCTTCCGCAAGAAGGGACCTTCGATGTTATTTTAGACAGTCAAGATCAGGCTGTCTGCATTGTCGAAATTACAAAGGTTTCTGTTCAGCCCTTTCATCAAATTTCTGCTGAACATGCTTTTAAGGAAGGGGAAGGTGACAAATCCCTAGCCTATTGGCATCAGGTTCATGAAGACTGTTTCACCGAGTGGCTGAGGGAGGCAGGACTGACTTTCACACCTGACAGCAAGGTTGTTTTAGAAGAATTTCGCAAGGTCTATCCACAGTAGATCGCTAGAAGGAAGAAAGTTTTGGAAATCACCGTCCAATCCTTTTTTCTTAAGCAAAACATGATATAATAAGTTTGTTTGAAGAAGAGCAACAGCTCTTAAACTTAGAATAGGAGAAAACTATGCAAGCAGTTGAACATTTTATTACGCAATTTGTTCCTGAACATTATGATTTATTTTTAGACTTGAGTCGTGAGACCAAGACTTTTTCTGGGAAGGTGACCATCACTGGTCAAGCACAGAGTGACCGTATTTCCCTTCATCAAAAAGACTTGGAAATCGCTTCTGTAGAAGCTGCAGGTCAAGCTCGTCCATTTACTGTTGACCATGACAATGAAGCCCTTCATATCGAATTGGCTGAGGCTGGTCAAGTTGAATTGGTCATCGCCTTTTCAGGAAAAATCACAGACAACATGACAGGGATTTACCCTTCTTACTACACAGTTGATGGAGTGAAGAAGGAAGTTTTGTCAACTCAGTTCGAGAGCCATTTTGCGCGTGAAGCCTTCCCATGTGTGGACGAGCCTGAAGCCAAAGCAACTTTTGACCTTTCTCTACGTTTTGACCAAGCAGAAGGTGAATTGGCCTTGTCAAACATGCCTGAGATTGATGTGGAAAACCGCAAGGAAACAGGTATATGGAAGTTTGAGACAACACCTCGCATGTCATCTTATTTGTTGGCTTTTGTCGCTGGTGATTTGCAAGGAGTAACGGCTAAAACTAAAAACGGTACCCTCGTAGGTGTCTACTCAACCAAAGCTCACCCACTAGCTAACCTTGATTTCTCACTAGACATCGCCGTTCGCTCAATCGAGTTCTACGAAGATTATTACGGAGTTAAGTATCCAATTCCACAATCTCTCCATATTGCTCTTCCTGACTTCTCAGCTGGTGCTATGGAAAACTGGGGTCTGGTGACCTACCGTGAAGTTTACTTGGTTGTGGATGAGAACTCAACATTTGCCAGCCGTCAACAAGTTGCCCTTGTCATTGCCCACGAGCTTGCCCACCAATGGTTTGGAAACCTCGTGACTATGAAATGGTGGGATGACCTTTGGCTCAATGAAAGTTTTGCTAACATGATGGAATACGTCTGTGTGGATGCCATCGAGCCAACTTGGAATATCTTTGAAGATTTCCAAACAGGTGGAGTACCTCTTGCTCTTGAACGTGATGCGACGGATGGCGTGCAGTCTGTTCATGTCGAAGTCAAACACCCTGATGAAATCAATACCCTCTTTGACGGAGCTATCGTCTATGCCAAAGGAAGCCGTCTCATGCACATGCTTCGCCGTTGGCTCGGTGATGCGGATTTTGCTAAAGGTTTGCATGCCTACTTTGAAAAACACCAGTACAGCAACACCATCGGTCGTGACCTTTGGGATGCTCTTGGTCAAGCTTCAGGCCGTGATGTTGCAGCCTTCATGGATTCTTGGTTGGAACAACCTGGTTACCCAGTACTTACTGTCAAAGTTGAAAATGATGTCTTGAAGATTTCACAAAAACAATTCTTCATCGGTGAGCACGAAGACAAGAACCGTCTCTGGGTTGTGCCTCTCAACAGCAACTGGAAAGGCTTGCCAGATACGCTTGAAACTGAAAGTATCGAAATCCCTGGCTACGCAGCTCTTCTTGCTGAAAATAAAGAAGCCCTTCGTCTCAACACTGAAAATACAGCCCACTATATTACAGACTATCAAGGAGACTTGCTAGATGCTGTTCTTGCTGAGCTAGAGACACTTGATAATACAAGCAAACTACAAATCGTTCAAGAACGTCGTTTGCTTGCTGAAGCAGGACACATTTCTTATGCGGACTTGCTCCCAGTCCTTGATAAACTTGCTAAGGAAGAGTCTTACCTGGTGGTTTCAGCTATTTCTCAAGTGATTGCTGCCCTTGAGCGCTTTATTGATGAAGGAACGGATGCTGAAACAGCCTTCAAAGAACTGGTTGCTAAATTGGCTCGTCACAACTATGACCGTCTTGGTTTTGAAGCAAAAGATGGAGAATCAGATGAGGATGAATTGGTTCGTCAGTTGACCATTTCCATGATGATTCGCTCCAATGATGCAGGAGCTAGTCAAATCGCTAGCCAAATCTTTGCAGCTTACAAGGAAAATCTTGCAGGACTTCCTGCAGCCATCCGTGCACAAGTTCTCATCAATGAAATGAAACACCATGAGACCAAGGACTTGGTCGCAACTTATCTGGACCTCTACACTCATGCGACGGATGCGGTCTTCAAACGTCAGCTGTCAGCGGCTCTTGCCTACAGTACAGATGCTGACAATATCCAAACCTTGATTAGTTCATGGAAGGATAAATTTGTGGTGAAACCACAAGACTTGTCTGCTTGGTATTACCAGTTCCTTGCTCATCAAACAACTCAGGAAACTGTTTGGGTATGGGCGCGTGAAAACTGGGATTGGATCAAGGCGGCTCTTGGAGGAGATATGAGCTTTGATAGCTTTGTTATCCTTCCTGCTCATGTGTTTAAGACAGAGCAACGCTTGGCAGAGTACAAGGAATTCTTTGAACCGCAACTTTCTGACCTAGCTCTTAGCCGTAATATCGGTATGGGAATCAAAGAAATTGCAGCGCGTGTTGACTTGATTAAGCGTGAGAAAGCAGCAGTAGAAACTGTTGTAGCCCAATATGCTAAAGCTTAATTCGTTTATGTAAACAAAAACTCAACTTTCTATCTTAAAAGAAGAGAGAGTTGAGTTTTTTTTAAGGCAATTTTGGTATAATAATCATAACAAGGAGGAGTTTCTGATGATAAAAATCTTATTAGTAGAAGATGACCTAGGTCTGTCAAACTCAGTATTTGACTTTTTAGATGATTTTGCAGATGTTATGCAGGTTTTTGATGGAGAAGAAGGTCTCTACGAAGCTGAAAGTGGCGTCTATGACTTGATTTTGCTTGATCTGATGTTACCGGAAAAAAATGGCTTCCAAGTTTTGAAAGAATTGCGTGAAAAAGGAATTACGACACCAGTCCTTATCATGACTGCTAAAGAGAGTTTGGATGATAAGGGACATGGATTTGAGTTGGGAGCGGATGACTACCTAACAAAACCTTTCTACCTAGAAGAGCTCAAAATGCGGATCCAAGCCCTTCTCAAACGTTCAGGCAAGTTTAACGAAAATACCTTGACCTATGGGGATATTGTCGTCAACCTTTCAACGAATGAAGTAAAAGTGGAAGATACTCCTGTGGAATTGCTCGGGAAAGAGTTTGAGTTATTGGTTTACTTCCTTCAAAATCAAAATGTTATTCTTCCCAAGACACAAATTTTTGACCGTCTATGGGGATTTGATAGCGATACGACTATTTCTGTTGTGGAAGTCTATGTCTCAAAAGTTCGCAAGAAACTGAAGGGTACAGCCTTTGCTGAAAATCTTCAAACCTTGCGTAGTGTCGGGTATATTTTAAAAGATGTTCAATAAACTAAAAAAAACATGGTATGCGGATGATTTCAGCTATTTCATTCGAAACTTCGGAGTGTTCACCCTGATTTTCTCTGCTATGACCTTGATTATCCTTCAGGTCATGCACTCGAGTCTCTACACCTCTGTAGATGAAAAACTCCAAGCCCTTAGTAGTAGTCCCCAAGCGGTCATCCAGTTAGCCCTTAATCGGGCAACTGAGGAAGTCAAGGATATTCAACCAGCAACAGCGGATGCCAGTAAGGCTGAAGTAAAGCCCAATGTTAGCTCAAATACAGAAGTTTTGCTCTTTGACAAGGATTTTAACCAACTCTTACTGGGCAATCGTTTTCTAGGCTTGGATAAGATCAAGCTGGACAAGAAAGAGTTGAATCATATTCGCCAAATTCAAGTTGTCAATAGCTATGGTCAGGAAGAAACCTATCGGATGATTTTGATGGAAACCAACTCTTCCTTCGTATCAAGCAATGTCAAATATGCTGCGGTTCTAATCAATACCAGCCAGCTTGAGCAAATCAGCCAAAACCACGAGCATTTAATTGTTGTAGTGATGGCTAGTTTCTGGCTCCTGTCTTTAATTGCCAGTGTTTACCTGGCACGTGTCAGTGTCAAACCCTTACTGGAAAGTATGCAAAAGCAGAAGTCTTTTGTTGAAAATGCAAGTCACGAACTGAGAACGCCTTTGGCCGTTTTACAAAATCGTTTAGAAAATCTCTTTCGAAAACCAGAGGCAACCATCATGGAATCCAGCGAAAGTATTGCTTCCAGTCTTGAAGAAGTTCGCAACATGCGTTTCCTCACGACCAATCTTCTCAACCTTGCACGTCGAGATGATGGAATCAAACCAGAAATAGCAGAAGTTTCTCCACAATTCTTTAAAACAACCTTTGCCAACTATGAGTTGATTGCTTCTGAAAATGATCGTGTTTTTGACTATGAAAATCGAGTTTATCGCCCATTCATGACCGATCAGTTGCTCCTCAAACAACTCATGACCATCTTATTTGATAATGCCATCAAGTATACCGAAGATGATGGCAAGATTGAGTTTGTGGTCCATGCTACAGAACGCCATCTCTATCTTACAGTAACAGATAATGGGATTGGAATCTCAGCTGCCGATAAGAAGAAAATCTTTGACCGTTTTTACCGTGTGGACAAGGCAAGAACTCGTCAGAAAGGTGGCTTTGGCTTGGGACTTTCTTTGGCCAAGCAGATCGTTGATGCCTTACGAGGAACGATTACCGTGAAAGATAACAAACCTAGAGGAACGATTTTTGAAGTAAAAATCGCTATTCAATCTCCTCCAAAACGAAAGAATAAATAAAAAAGACAGTTTTGAGAAACTGTCTTTTTAGATAACAAGAAAAGAGGTTGGCACTACTACCAACCTCTATTTTGAAAGTTTTCGTTTAATCATCTTTCGTTGAAGTTGTAAAAGTGCGAAGCTTGTCCCCATTGCAGCAATAAATGATAAAGCTGTATTTAATTTTAAAGCTAAAAAGATAAAGCTAAAAAGTGCCATAAAAATACAGAAACAAGCGATATTTACAAAAAATAAAATCTCTTTTAGGTTAGGGCCGACAGGGGCTTCTGGTGTGTAATCTTGATAAAGCGGAGTTTGATTCGATTCGGGAGCTTGTTCAAACTCATAAGCTTCTAGTTTTCTTGCGGACATGATTCTCTCCTTAACAGTACATAACTATTTTATCATTTTTTATACAGAGAATTATTACAGAATGGTTACAAAACTACTAAAGTCTCTTATCATTATCTGAGCCGCTCTTCTTGACACCTACTAGGGAAAGTGATAGCATGGATGTTACACTTGAAACAGATGACCAGACCTACTCTTTTATAAATATACTGAGTAAGGAAAGGATAACTTATATAAATTGATTGCAAGCAAGTGCTTTTCCTAAGATAATTTGTTGAGTTGCTACCGTGATTCTTTGTAAGAGTGGTAGGAGTTGTTTTGAATGGATGATAAGACAGAGATTCTGTCTATTGGACTGGGTAGCATTTTGCTACCTCTGGGGAAAAGTTAAAGGAGATAAACATGTATCTTGCTATCAAAGAAATATTACGAAACAAACTTCGATATAGTTTGATTCTAACTACCATTTTTCTTATTGCTTTCATGGTCTTTTTTATGACCAGTTTAGCTCTTGGCCTTGTGCGAAACAACCGAGCCGCTATTGATAACTGGCAAGCGACGGGTGTGGTTTTATCTGACTACGCAAATGATAATTTGACAGCATCCTTTATTCCTGAAAAGAACTACAAGGATAAGAGTTCTAAAGAGGCTGCTCCCCTGGGCTATATGTTCGCTGTGACCAATCTAGTCGATGATAGTGAAAAGATCAATGTTTCCATCTTTGCTCAAGAGTGGGACTCTTTTATCTCTCCTAGTTTGACGGAGGGTCGTTATCCTGAAGGAGATGATGAGGTTGTCGTGGATCAGTCCTTTGAGAATTATGGGATTAAGCTAGGTGATACCATTCAGCTCAATGGAAGCGAGGCAAGTTACAAGATTGTAGGTCTGACTCAAGATAATAAATTTTTTACCGAGCCTGTTGTCTTTACGAGTCTGTCAACTTATTGGACCTTACAAGGAACCTTGAAAGCCAATCGTTCCATCTCTGCCTTGGTATTGAAAAATGATATAGAAGTGGCTGGAGACGGACTGAAACAGATTTCTATTCCAAAAATGATATCGAAAATTCCTGGTTACACACCTCAGGTGAATGTATTTTCAGGCATGATTCTCGCTATGATTGTCATCACAGGCTTGATTGTGGGGATTTTTGTCTATATCATTACCATCCAAAAACTAGGACTTTATGGAATAATGCGGGCTCAGGGAATACGGATCAAAACCATTGTATGGTCTCTTTTCTGTCAAATCTTCCTTCTAGCTGGTATGGGGATTGCTTTAGCCTTGCTGGCTATTGGAGGAGTGATTTTAGTCTTACCAGCTACCTTCTTTTTCTACCCAAGTTGGTTAGCCTACTCTGTCTTAAGTTTGGTAATTTGCTTGATGGCCCTTCTAGGTGGTGTCATTTCACTTCCACGCTTGCTAAAGGTGGACCCGATTACTGCGATTGCAGAGTGATAAGGAGAATAGTATGACAGCATTGATTGAAATGACTCAAGTTACAAAAACCTACGGGGAAGGAAAGATGAAAGTCGTGGCCCTGCATGAGACGAATTTTCAGCTAAATGCGGGAGAGTTCGTGGCTATCGTTGGACCTTCAGGCTCTGGAAAGACGACCTTTCTAACAACTCTAGGACAACTTCAGGAAGCATCGAGTGGAAAGATTCTAGTCAAGGGGAAAGAAACAGGCAGTTTGACGGAGAAGGAGAAAACAGACCTCCGTTTTAGAGAGTTTGGTTTCATTCTTCAGGCTTCAAACTTAATTCCTTTTCTAACAGTCAAGGAACAGCTGGATTTGATTGACAGACTGGATAAGGGAAAAAATAGTAAAAGTGACCGAAAAGAGCTCTTTGAGTTGTTGGATTTGGAAAAAGTAAAAGATCATTATCCCAAGGCTTTATCAGGTGGCGAACGTCAACGTGCCGCGATAGCTAGAGCGCTTTATAACAATCCAAGCATCGTGCTTGCAGATGAGCCGACAGCCAGTCTGGATACTGAGCGTGCTTACCAAGTAACGGAGATGTTGGCTGCCATTGCCCACGAACAAGGGAGAGGAGTTGTTATGATTACACATGATACACGCCTTCTTGATAAGGTTGACCGTATTTATGTTATGAATGATGGCCACCTAGTTGAAGAAAAACACGCATAAAAAAGAGAGTGGACGGTACTGGTTACTGTTCCCTTTTTGATTGAAAACTTTAAAAATGACGTTGACTTTTTTATAAAACTCCTAGTATTCATAGCTGATTTTTAAGAATTGTGGTATAATTTTCCTTATGGAAAAGATTATCATTACAGCAACTGCTGAAAGTATTGAACAAGTTGAACAGTTACTCGAAGCTGGCGTAGACCGTATCTATGTCGGTGAGAAAGATTTTGGCCTTCGTCTGCCAACGACCTTTAGTCATGACCAATTGCGTGAGATTGCTAAGTTGGTTCATGAAGCAGGCAAGGAATTGATTGTAGCGGTTAATGCCCTCATGCACCAAGATATGATGGACCGTATCAAGCCCTTCCTAGACTTCTTGGAAGAAATCAAGACAGACTATATTACTGTTGGGGATGCAGGTGTCTTTTACGTTGTCAACCGTGATGGCTACTCCTTTAAAACCATCTACGATGCTTCAACTATGGTGACAAGCAGTCGTCAGATTAACTTTTGGGGTCAAAAGGCAGGAGCTTCTGAGGCGGTTTTGGCGCGTGAAATTCCATCTGCTGAACTCTTCAAGATGCCTGAGATTTTGGAAATTCCTGCTGAAGTATTGGTTTATGGGGCTAGTGTCATTCACCATTCTAAGCGTCCGCTCTTGCAAAACTACTATAACTTCACGCACATCGATGATGAAAAGACACGTAAACGTGACCTCTTCTTAGCAGAACCGAGTGACCCTGAGAGCCATTACTCTATCTTTGAAGACAATCATGGTACCCACATCTTTGCAAATAACGACCTTGATTTGATGACCAAATTGACAGAATTGGTGGAGCATGGTTTTACTCACTGGAAACTTGAAGGACTTTACACCCCAGGTCAGAATTTTGTAGAAATTGCTAAACTTTTTATTCAAGCGCGTGGCTTGATCCAAGAGGGGAATTTCAGCCATGACCAAGCCTTTTTGCTGGATGAAGAAGTTCGTAAACTTCACCCTAAAAATCGTTTCCTCGACACAGGATTCTATGATTACGATCCTGATATGGTTAAATAGGACACCAAAACCCGAAATAAAAATGTTCGGGTTTTTCCAGTGTATCCATGAAATAAAAACGGATACATGTTATAATAAAAATAGCTCTTTAATGGAGGTATTTAAGTGGAGAATCTGAAAAAGATGGCAGGTATCAAGGCTGCTGAGTTTGTCAAGGATGGAATGGTAGTCGGACTTGGAACGGGTTCTACTGCCTACTATTTCGTAGAGGAAGTAGGTCGTCGCATTAAGGAAGAAGGTTTGCAGATTACTGCTGTAACGACTTCCAGTGTGACCAGTAAACAGGCTGAAGGTCTTAACATCCCACTCAAGTCGATTGATCAAGTGGATTTTGTCGATGTGACGGTTGACGGGGCGGATGAAGTAGATAGCCAGTTTAATGGAATCAAAGGTGGTGGGGGTGCCCTTCTCATGGAGAAGGTTGTCGCAACGCCCTCAAAAGAATACATTTGGGTGGTAGATGAAAGCAAACTGGTCAAGAAACTAGGTGCTTTTAAATTGCCTGTAGAAGTGGTTCAGTATGGTGCAGAACAGGTCTTTCGTCGGTTTGAGCGAGCTGGCTACAAACCAAGTTTCCGTGAAAAAGACGGTCAACGTTTTGTGACCGATATGCAGAACTTTATCATTGATCTAGCCTTGGATGTCATTAAAGATCCAATTGCCTTCGGGCAAGAATTGGACCATGTCGTTGGTGTCGTAGAGCATGGCTTGTTCAACCAAATGGTGGATAAGGTCATCGTAGCGGGACGAGATGGTGTTCAGATTTTAACTTCAACAAAAGCAAGATAACTAAAATAATAAGGAGACAGACTATGTCAAAATTTAATCGTATTCACTTGGTGGTACTGGATTCTGTGGGAATCGGTGCTGCACCAGATGCCAATAACTTTGTCAATGCAGGGGTGCCAGACGGTGCTTCTGACACACTTGGACATATTTCCAAAACAGTGGGTTTGAATGTGCCAAATATGGCCAAAATCGGTCTAGGAAATATTCCTCGCGAAACACCGCTGAAGACTGTATCAGCTGAAAGCAACCCAACAGGTTATGTAACGAAATTGGAAGAAGTTTCCCTTGGTAAGGATACCATGACTGGTCACTGGGAAATCATGGGACTCAACATTACCGAGCCTTTCGATACTTTCTGGAACGGATTCCCAGAAGAAATCCTGACAAAAATCGAAGAATTTTCAGGGCGCAAGGTCATTCGTGAAGCCAACAAACCTTACTCAGGTACGGCTGTTATTGATGATTTCGGACCACGTCAGATGGAAACTGGGGAGTTGATTATCTACACTTCAGCTGACCCTGTTTTGCAAATTGCTGCCCACGAAGACATCATTCCTTTGGATGAATTGTATCGTATTTGTGAATACGCTCGTTCGATTACCCTTGAGCGCCCTGCCCTTCTAGGTCGTATCATTGCCCGTCCTTATGTGGGTGAGCCAGGTAACTTCACTCGTACAGCCAACCGTCGTGACTTGGCCGTTTCTCCATTTGCACCAACCGTTTTGGATAAATTGAATGAGGCTGGTATCGATACTTATGCTGTTGGTAAAATCAACGATATCTTTAACGGCGCGGGTATCAATCATGACATGGGCCACAACAAGTCAAACAGCCACGGAATTGATACATTATTGAAGACTATGGGACTTGCTGAGTTTGAAAAAGGATTCTCCTTCACAAACTTGGTTGACTTTGATGCCCTTTATGGACACCGTCGCAATGCTCATGGTTACCGTGATTGCTTGCATGAGTTTGATGAACGCTTGCCTGAAATTATCGCAGCCATGAGAGAGAATGATCTTCTCTTGATTACTGCTGACCATGGAAATGACCCAACCTATGCAGGAACAGACCACACTCGTGAATATATCCCACTTTTAGCTTACAGCCCTGCCTTTAAAGGAAATGGTGTCATTCCAGTTGGGCATTTTGCAGATATCTCAGCAACAGTTGCGGATAACTTTGGTGTGGAAACTGCCATGATTGGGGAAAGTTTCTTAGATAAATTGGTGTAAGATGATACGCTATGCTTTACTTGTTCGGGGCATTAATGTAGGTGGGAAAAATAAAGTTGTCATGGCGGAGCTTCGTCAAGAATTGACAGAGTTGGGACTGGGAAAGGTTGAAACCTACATCAACAGTGGCAACATTTTCTTTACTTCGACAGATGCCAAAGCCCAATTGGTTGAAAAGTTAGAGGCTTTCTTTGAAGTCCATTATCCATTTATCCAGAGCTTTTCTTTGCTGAGTCTAGAGGACTTTGAAGCGGAACTTGAAGATCTTCCAGATTGGTGGACCAAAGACCTAGATCGAAAAGATGTCCTCTTTTACACGGAGGGCTTGGATGTGGCTCGAGTCATCGAGAAAGTGGACAGTTTGGAACTGGAAGATGAAGTGGTTCATTTTGGAAGACTTGGGATTTTTTGGGGGAAATTTTCTGAAGAATCCTACTATGCAACTGCCTATCACAAGTACTTACTCAAGATGCCTTTTTATCGCAACATCACCATTCGCAATGCAAAAACCTTTGACAAAATCGGTCAAATGCTAAAAAATAATAAAGGAGACACACAATGACATTTTTAGATAAGATCAAGGAAACAGCTGCTTTCCTGAAAGATAAAGGAATCCAAGCGCCTGAGTTTGGTCTAATCCTTGGATCAGGTCTTGGAGAATTGGCAGAAGAAATTGAAAATCCAGTTGTAGTAGATTATGCAGATATTCCAAACTGGGGCCGCTCTACAGTAGTCGGCCATGCTGGGAAATTGGTATATGGTGAACTTTCAGGGCGCAAGGTATTAGCTCTTCAAGGTCGCTTTCATTTCTACGAAGGCAATCCTCTTGAAGTCGTGACTTTCCCAGTACGTGTGATGAAAGTTCTTGGATGCGAAGGTGTCATTGTAACCAATGCAGCTGGAGGTATTGGATTTGGTCCTGGTACCTTGATGGCTATCTCAGACCATATCAATATGACGGGGCAAAACCCATTGATGGGTGAAAACTTGGATGATTTTGGTCCGCGTTTCCCAGATATGTCTAAAGCCTACACTCCAGAATACCGTGCTACTGCCCATGAAGTTGCTAAAAAACTTGGTATCAAGCTTGATGAAGGTGTTTATATCGGTGTAACTGGTCCGACTTATGAAACACCTGCAGAAATTCGTGCCTATAAGACACTGGGAGCAGATGCAGTTGGTATGTCCACTGTTCCTGAAGTTATTGTTGCAGCTCACTCAGGTTTGAAAGTTCTCGGTATTTCATGTATCACTAACCATGCTGCAGGATTCCAAGAAGAACTCAACCACGAGGAAGTTGTAGAAGTGACTGAACGTGTTAAAGGCGACTTTAAAGGCTTGCTTAAAGCGATTCTTGCTGAATTGTAATCATGTTAATAGAATTGAGGAGTATTTTTCGAAAAATCCCTTATAATTTTAGATTATTCATAGCAGTAATTCTGCAAGGAATAGTTTCGGGTTTATCTGGTATATTTCTCCATTATCTTTTAGAGATGGTGGAGGGGCTAGCTTTTGGTCAGTCAGAGCATCATAGTGGATTTTTGACAGATGGAGTTTCCTCCTCAAGGATAGGACTAAGTTTAATAATCGTGGGTCTTAGCTCGTCCTTAGTCTGGTACTTCTTGCAAAAAGGGTCGAAGATTTATTCCATCAAAGCTCAGATGAAGGATGATACTTCACAATACAAGCTTCATTTTTTAAGACAGCTATTTCATTCAATTTGGCAGATTATTGCAGTTGGAGGGGGAGCGCCTATTGGTAAAGAAGCTGCGCCACGAGAGATTGGAACTCTATTTGCAGGGTCAATTGGAAAAATATGTATACTGTCTATGAAGGATCGCATCTTTCTCCTTTCCTGTGGTGCTGGTGCTGGTTTAGCGGCTGTCTATCAGGTTCCATTAACAAGTGTTTTCTTCGTTTTTGAGACTCTAGGAATTACTTTATCTATCAAGCGATTTGTCTTAGTCGGTTTGACTACCTATGTGTCTACCTATATAGCAGGCTTGGTTATTTCAGATCATGCTCTTTACCAGCTTCCAGCTATCGCATGGTCATTAAAGGAAGTGTGGATTGTCCCTTTATTACTTCTTTTCTTAACCCCCCTAGCTTGGCTTTTTGGTCGCTTAAGTAAAGAAGTGTCTTCAAACAGGATAAAAGATAAACGAATACTTCTCACATTGCCCTCAGCTTTTCTTTTTCTTGTTGGTCTGGCAAGTTACTTTCCACATCTACTTGGCAATGGACGCATGATGGCTCAGGAAATTTTAAATGATAGCAGTGGTCAAACAGTACTTCTCATGTTTTTCCTAAAAGCAGTGGTCGTTCTTATTATCCTTTGGGCAGGGGCCTATGGTGGTACTCTTACGCCATCTTTTGCCTTGGGGATGGCTGGAGCTGCTCTCTTGGGCATGATTCTAGGTTTGAACAGTCAGCCAACCGTTTTACTTTTGGGATCTGTTTGCTTTTTATCTGTGACCTTGAGGGCGCCCATTTCTGCAACCGGATTAGTTATAGGTTTCACTGGGCTAGGTTTAGATTCTCTTCCGTATCTCTTAGTAACTGCTTTCCTAGCTTATGGTTTTGCAAAAGTGTTAGATCGCTTTCCTTGGGCTAGCATACTGTGTAAGATGTCAAAGAATAAAGTAATTAGGTAGGAAATGCCCGTTTCTTTTAATCAAGGATTTATCTTAAAAGATTAAAAACTATTGTCAGTTTATCAATAACTGTTTTTAATAAAAATGTAGTAGGCTTATCGGAGTCATGATTGAATACGATTTCTCCTAGCTATGAAATATAAAAATAAAAAAAAAGAAAGGTAGAGCGAGGTGTTCTAATTTGAACACGAGCGGAAAACTTTTCAAAACAAAAAAAGAAAGGATGGGTAAACCGTATTTGCTGAACTGAATACGGGCGGAGAACTGTGTAAAAAAGATAAACTGTCTAGCATCTGCGATGCTTCGTCAGTTTCCTATTTTTACTTTGTTCTCTGTCGCCCTTTATATCTTAACTATGTCTATCCATATTGCTGCTAAGCAGGGTGAAATTGCTGATAAAATTCTTCTTCCGGGGGATCCTCTTCGTGCGAAATTTATTGCGGAGAACTTCCTTGAAGATGCTGTTTGTTTTAACGAAGTGCGTAACATGTTTGGCTACACTGGCACTTACAAGGGTCACCGTGTATCTGTCATGGGAACTGGGATGGGAATGCCATCTATTTCGATTTATGCGCGTGAGTTGATTGTGGATTACGGTGTGAAGAAATTGATTCGTGTGGGAACTGCTGGTTCCTTGAATGAGGATGTCCATGTCCGTGAATTGGTTTTGGCACAAGCGGCTGCAACTAACTCAAACATCATCCGCAACGACTGGCCACAGTACGATTTCCCACAAATCGCTAGCTTTGATTTGCTAGACAAGGCCTACCATATCGCCAAAGAACTTGGTATGACGACCCACGTTGGGAACGTTTTGTCATCAGATGTCTTTTACTCAAACTACTTTGAAAAGAACATCGAGCTTGGTAAATGGGGAGTTAAGGCTGTGGAAATGGAAGCAGCAGCCCTTTACTATCTTGCTGCCCAACATCACGTTGATGCACTTGCTATCATGACCATTTCTGATAGCTTGGTCAATCCAGATGAAGATACCACTGCAGAAGAACGCCAAAACACCTTCACCGATATGATGAAGGTTGGCTTAGAAACCTTGATTGCAGAGTAAACATCGTATTACTTTGAGATAAGGTTATTTCTAAGATTGATTCAAATGCTTTAATCTCAAATACATACGTAATGATAAAGGAAGAGTTGAAAATCAGATTGCTTGGAGCGATTGATTTTCAACTTTTTTAGAACCCAGCTTAAGGAGAGATGTGATGGATAAAATAAAACTATTACAAAACTTGATTGATAAAAGTCACAGAATAGTCTTTTTCGGAGGAGCAGGAGTGTCAACCGAGTCCAATATCCCAGATTTTCGTAGTTCAGATGGTGTTTATAGTCATCAGTTAGGCCGTCATTTTACGGCAGAGCAACTTGTTTCTCGGACCATGTTTGAGCGCTATCCAGAAGATTTTTTTGACTTTTATAAGAAATACCTGATTTATCCAGAAGCCAAACCTAATGCTGCTCACACTTATCTGGCTGCTTTGGAAAAGACAGGTAAGCTAAAGGCTGTTGTGACACAAAATATCGATAGTCTTCATGAAATGGCTGACTCCCAAAAGGTCTTTAAATTGCATGGGAGTGCGGACCGCAATTACTGCCTAGGTTGCCAACGTTTCTATAACTTAACTGGTTTTCTGGCCCTCGAGGGACCTGTTCCCCACTGCCTAGACTGTGGCAAGGTGGTCAAGCCTGACGTGACCTTGTATGAAGAATCACTTGACATGGATGTTTTTAGTCAAGCTGCACAAGCTATTCGGCAAGCAGACTTGCTGATTATTGGTGGGACTTCCTTGGTTGTTTATCCTGCAGCTAGCCTAGTAAACTATTTTTCTGGGACAAATCTGGTCGTTATCAATAAAACCAGTACTCCACAAGACAGCCAAGCTACATTGGTCATTGAAGGCAAGATAGGAGAAGTATTTTCGAAATTGAGACAATAAAAGAATTTTAGAAGATAGCAACAAAACCTTGTTACTTGAAAGAGAAAACTATCTCATTTATTGACCACAATCTCGCTCTTTAAGAGTTACTAAAAACTGGCTGAGAAAATCAAAACACCTTCACCGATATGATGAAGGTTGGCTTAGAAACCTTGATTGCAGAGTAAATTTGTAATAGAAAATCCTGATTTCAAGTGAAATCAGGATTTTTTCATAGATGCGATTTTTTCTGGGTCTGGTGTGACACGGAGGGTCTTTTGTCCAGTATAAGTAACAAAACCGGGTTTTCCACCTGTTGGTTTGTTGAGTTTCTTGACTTCAATCATATCCACTTGCACGAGATTTGATAAGCGCCCTTTGGAGAAGTAGGCTGCGAGCTCGGCTGCGTCTGTCTTCACTTCATCAGAAGGATTCAGATTTCCTGAGATAACAACATGGCTGCCAGGGATGTCCTTGGCATGGAACCAAAGTTCTTCCTTGCGAGCCATTTTAAAGGTTAGTTCTTCATTTTGCAAGTTGTTTCGTCCGACATAGATGATGGTTTTCCCGTCACTAGCCAGATACTGTTCTGGTTTTTTGCGTTTTTGGATTTTCTCGCGTTGTCGTCTTCTAATAAAGCCTGTTTGGATCAATTCTTCACGGATTTCAGCGATTTCCTCTAGTCCAGCTTGACTGAGAACAGTTTCCACACTTTCCAGATAGAGAATGGTATACTTGGTTTCTTCGATCAGCTCAGTCAGGTATTTGACAGCTTCTTTGAGCTTCTGGTAGCGTTTAAAGTAGCGCTGGGCATTCTGACTGGGTGTTAGAGCCTTATCAAGAGCAATGGTGATAGGCTGATTGGTGTAGTAGTTGTCCAAGGTAACCTGGTCTTGGTCATTAGGCACTTGGTGGAGGAAGGTTGTCAGCAATTCTCCTTTTTGGCGAAATTCCTCAGCATTATCTGTCGCCAGTAACTCTTTTTCTTGTTTTTTGAGTTTGTGGCGATTTTTCTGAAGCTCATTTTCAACGCGGCGAATGAGTTCACTGGCTTGCTGTTTGACGCGGTCGCGTTCAGCCTTGTCCTTATAGTAGGTGTCCAGCAAGTCAGAAAGGCTGGCAAAAGGCTCTCCTACATGATTGGCAAAAGGAACTGGACTGAAAGAAGTCTCCGTTAGGAAAGGCCTGGTTTCTTGCCCGAAGAAGTTTCGGAAAGTAGACAGTTTATCACTGACAAGAATGTTTTCCAATTCATTTGCCGTATCACGTCCTAGACCTTGAAAGAGACTTTGAAGATTTTTAGCTGTTAATTCCTGTGTTTGCAGGATTTCAAAGAGTTTTTCATCCTTGATAGTAAAAGGGTTGCGGGATTCGGTACTTGGCGGAGCGATATAGGTCGAACCTGGAAGTAAGGTGCGGTAGCTATTTTGTGAAAAGCCAACGTGTTTGATAACTTCGAGGATTTTATGGCTACTTTTATCCACGAGAAGAATATTACTGTGTTTGCCCATGATCTCTATAATCAGAGTCGCCTGGATGTGATCCCCAATCTCGTTTTTATTGGAAACCGTGATCTCTACGATACGGTCATTTTCGATTTGCTCAATGGACTCAATCACGGCACCTTGTAAATACTTCCTCAAAACCATGATAAAGGTAGAAGGTTGGGCTGGATTTTCAAAGGTCGTTTGGGTCAGCTGAATGCGTCCAAAAACGGGATGAGCAGAGAGGAGCAGGCGATGGCTTTGGCGATTGCTGCGGATTTGCAAGACCAACTCTTGTTCAAAAGGCTGATTGATTTTCTGGATGCGACCATTGACCAACTCACTTCGCAATTCCTCAACCATGTGGTGTAAAAAAAATCCGTCAAATGACATCGTTCTCTCCTTGTGATTGTATTCCATAGTATTATATCAAAAAGGTAGAATAAAATCATGAAAATATGGTATAATAAAGCCAAGTAAAGAGAATCGAGAAGTACATGTATATTGAAATGGTAGATGAAACTGGTCAAGTTTCACAAGAAATCTTGCAACAAACCCAAGAAATTTTGGAATTTGCAGCCCAAAAAATAGGAAAAGAAGACAAGGAGATGGCAGTTACTTTTGTGACCAATGAGCGTAGTCACGAACTCAACCTCGAGTATCGTGATACAGATCGCCCGACAGATGTCATCAGCCTTGAATATAAACCGGAATTGGACATCTCCTTTGATGAGGAAGATTTGCTTGAAAACCCTGAATTAGCAGAAATGATGTCTGAGTTCGATGCCTATATTGGGGAACTTTTCATCTCTATCGATAAAGCGCATGAGCAGGCTGAGGAATACGGTCACAGCTTTGAGCGTGAGATGGGCTTCTTGGCAGTACACGGCTTTTTACATATCAACGGCTACGATCACTACACTCCGGAAGAAGAAGCGGAGATGTTCAGTTTACAAGAAGAAATTTTGACAGCCTATGGACTCACAAGACAATAAACGAAAATGGAAAAATCGTGACCTGGTATCCAGTTTAGAATTTGCCCTTACAGGAATTCTGACTGCCATTAAGGAAGAACGCAATATGCGAAAACATGCAGTGACGGCTCTAGTGGTCATTCTTGCAGGTTTTGTTTTTCAGGTGTCACGAATCGAATGGCTCTTTCTCCTAATGAGCATTTTCTTGGTAGTAGCCTTTGAGATTATTAACTCTGCTATCGAAAATGTGGTGGATCTAGCCAGTCACTATCACTTTTCTATGTTGGCAAAGAAAGCCAAGGACATGGCAGCTGGTGCCGTGCTTGTGGTTTCCCTTCTTGCCGCAGTGATTGGTGCACTTATCTTTCTCCCACGCATTTGGGATTTACTATTTTAAACAATAAGAGGAAATTATGACATTTAAATCAGGCTTTGTAGCCATTTTAGGACGTCCCAATGTTGGGAAGTCAACCTTTTTAAATCACGTTATGGGGCAAAAGATTGCCATCATGAGTGACAAGGCGCAAACAACGCGCAATAAAATCATGGGGATTTACACCACGGATAAGGAACAAATCGTCTTTATCGACACACCAGGAATTCACAAGCCTAAAACAGCTCTTGGGGATTTCATGGTGGAATCTGCCTATAGTACCCTTCGTGAAGTGGATACTGTTCTATTCATGGTGCCAGCTGATGAGCCACGTGGTAAAGGCGACGACATGATTATCGAGCGTCTGAAAGCAGCCAAGGTTCCAGTGATTTTGGTGGTCAATAAGATTGACAAGGTCCACCCAGACCAACTTCTGGCTCAGATAGATGACTTCCGTAACCAGATGGACTTTAAGGATATTGTTCCTATCTCAGCCCTTCAGGGAAATAACGTTTCTCGACTAATCGATATTTTGAGTGAAAATCTGGAGGAAGGGTTCCAGTATTTCCCAGCTGATCAAATCACAGATCATCCTGAGCGTTTCTTGGTTTCAGAAATGATTCGTGAGAAGGTTCTTCATTTGACACGTGAAGAGATTCCTCACTCAGTTGCAGTGGTAGTTGACTCCATGAAGCGTGACGAAGAGACAGACAAGGTTCATATCCGGGCAACCATCATGGTGGAACGTGATAGTCAAAAAGGGATTATCATCGGAAAAGGTGGCGCTATGCTCAAGAAAATAGGGACCATGGCCCGTCGTGATATCGAACTCATGCTAGGGGACAAGGTCTTCCTAGAAACTTGGGTCAAGGTCAAGAAAAACTGGCGTGATAAAAAGCTAGATTTGGCTGACTTTGGCTATAATGAGAAAGAATATTAAGAAAACTCTTTTAAGAGAGTTTTTTAGTATAACTGAACAATAACAATAATGGAGAATAATCAATGTCAGAGCAGTTAATTCAAAATAGTATTTTTTCAACACCAGTAATATTTGATAAATATGAATGTTATAGTATTGGTGCAACAACCGTTAATAATTTGATTAAATCAAATATTATTAAGAATGTAAATATAAAGAGAAGTCTTGGCAATAAAAAAACCAGATGTTTTAATTCTAGATGATAATAAGAATGTAATCATCTATGTTGAGCAAAAGATACCAAGTAAATTTAAGAGTGATAAGGATATTGAAGGTGCGATTAAACAAGAGATAGATGTCGCAAAAGCTTTGGGTGCACTTATTTATATTGTAAGTGATGGTGATTCTTTTATCTGGATCAATCCTAAAACCGGGAAAAAGATTTTAGATGAGAATGGATATGAAATTAATTTAGCGATAAAGCCAAAAGAAAATGGCAAACAAATTGTCAAGTTCATTAACGATATTTCATTATCTATTTCAGAAACAAATAATCAGATATTGAAAAAGGAATTTTTAGATCCTACTGATTTAGCTCAAAAGATTAATCGAATTTTAAAGAATTTAACTTTTGCATCAGCAAAGATGTCTTTATATACTTTTGTTGAGTTGTTTCTCTTTAAATATTTATCTGATATTGGTGTTTTAAATGGAGAAAATAGTTTTGAATACATTGTTTCTTTATATGAAAAAGAAGGATATTCTACCGCCTATGTCTTAGGAAAATACCTAGAAGGCGCTAGAGAGACAATGGTTAAATTGTTTCCAAAAGGTATAGATGGAACAAGCATTATCAATGGTCAAGTTTTTCATATTGAAAGAGATGAACAAAACGAATTTGTCAGCGTTGATAATACGGATACAGTATTTAAATCTGTTATTTTGGAATTTGAAAAATATGATAAAAAATATGGAAAATTCTTAAATATAAGTAAAGACTTTAAGTCAAAACTCTTTGAAACTTTTATGAAAAATAGTGATGACAAGAGTGATATGGGGCAGTTTTTTACACCATTAAAAATAGTAGACGAAATGGTTTCTATGGTAGATATTTCTGAGGGAATGACTATTTGCGATCCTGCTTGTGGTGTTGGAAAGTTTTTGCTTGAAGCAGTTGAAAAACGTATAGAAGATAGTTATAGCTATTCTAAAGGAAAGTTAGCCTCTAAAATTCGATTTTTTGGCTATGACAAGATGATGTCTGAAAAAGACGATATCACAATTATTCTTGCTAAAGCTAATACGTTAATTTATTTTTCTGAATTATTCCAGCAAAATAATAGTTTTAAAGATGTACAAACAATTGCGAAAACGCTATTAAATGATTCATTCTATTTACATAAGAGTATGTTAGGTACTCTGGAAAATCTGAAAGAAAATAGATACGACCTAATTCTAGCAAACCCTCCTTATTATCAAAGTAAGGAAATGTCAGACCTGGCTAAAGCTAAGGATATTTATAAGTATGGTGGTAGTGGTGTTGAAGCTCTCTTTTTAGAATGGATTATGCGTTCCGTAAAACATGGTGGTGTTGCCAATATTGTTTTACCGGATGGTATTTTTTCTAATCATGCAAATAAAAAGTTAAAAGAAAAGTTAAAAGAACTCTTTTTTATAGACGCTTTGATTTCTTTACCTGTCAACGCTTTCTTTAACACACCTAAAAAAACTTACATTTTAACCATCCATAAGAAAACAGAGAATGAGATTGAAAATAATATCGTACAAGATTATCCTGTTTTCACCTACATTGCAGGTAGCATTGGTGAAACCTTAGATGTTTATCGATTTGATTCTGAAGAAAATGACTTAAAGCAAGCTGTCGTCAAATATAATTTTTATCGTCAATCTCAAGATAGAAATGATTTACAAGAACCAATCAAATCCCACCTTTTAGGTGATTCTAGACTAAAATTACTTCCAATTGAGGAATTAGATAGTAAGAAGAGTTGGATTATTGAAAATTGGTGGTCTGAGGAAGAAAAGATTGCTATTGGTCTAAAAAAAGAAAGACAAGTCGTTTCGATTGATGAATTCCAAGCAATGATTGATGATATGATTTCTCTTATGCAAGATTTCAAGGAGGAATTAGAATGGTTGAAGTAAGAAGCAAACTTGTAACACTTTCAGAACTATTTACCAATAAAAGAGGAAATAGTAAGTACACGAAAGCTTACGTTAATAAAAATACTGGTGAGTTTGAAGTTTACACTGGTTCAACTAAAACTTCCTTTGGATTTATAGATACATATGAATATGAATCTCCTCATTTAACCTATACAACAGATGGAGAGTATGCTGGAACTCTGGAAATTTTACAAGGTAAATACAATGTTGGAGGACACAGAGCTATTTTAATAAGTAAAGTGGATAATCTATCCCTATCTTATTGTAAATATGTTTTTCAAAGTGTATTCTATAATTCTGTAAGACGTGGTGATGTTCCATCATTAGCTTGGTCTCAAATCAAAGATATAAGAGTTAGCATTCCAGTTACTGAAGATGGAGAATTCGACCTTAAAAAACAAGAAGAAATTGTTCGTAAGTTTGAATTAATTGAAGCACGAAAAGTAGAATTGGCTGAAAAGATTGAGGCGATCAAGTCAGTAGATGTGAATATTATGTCAGGAGAGACTTCTAAGACTACTTCAATTAAAGTTGTAGATTTGTTTGACTTGACTGTCTCAACAAATTCTTCAAAATTTACCAAGACATTTGTAAAAGAAAATTCGGGTGATATACCAGTTTATGGTGCTAGTAGTGATAGTTTACCAAGTTATGGTTATGTGAAAGACAATGCTGTAATTATAGACAAAGATGGTAAACATGAGTTCCCTGTTCGCTATTTTGAAAATTGCTTGACTTACAATATAGATGGTCTTGCAGGATATGTTTTTTATCACGAGGGTCGTTTTAGTTTAAGTGAAAAAGTACGCCCGTTAGTTATAAAAGAAGAATACGCAGACAAGGTCAACCCTTTATACCTAAAACAAGTTTTAGAGCCAATTTTTCGCTCTCATGTTAAAGGTAGGAAAGGGGAAAATGGTAAAAATGAGTATACAAAGCTAAATACTTCCATGATAAAAGATTTAGAGGTCGTGCTTCCTCTTACCTCTTCGGGAGAAATTGACCTTGCAAAGCAAAATCAGATTGTAAAAAATTCTCAAATAATCCTTGAAATGAAAAATAATATTGAGAAGAAAGGATACCGGTTTATTCAATCGAATCTAGACTTTAATTCGAACAATGTTCCATATATATATATATATAACCTTAGCTAATTTGTTTGATTTGAAACGTGGTTCTAGTAAGTATACGAAAAAATATTGCTTGGATAACAAGGGGAAGTATCCTGTTTACTCAGCCAATAATTCAGTTCCTCTTGGCTATCGAAACGATTTTGATTTTGATGGTTGTTTTGCTACAATCTCTGTCAATGGTATAGCAGGGAAGATAACTTTAATTGATAATAAGTTTTCTTTGAATGCAGATAGAATGATTTTAATTCCTAAACAGGAAAAAATAAACATTGATTATATTGCTTATATTTTAGAACCACTTTTAAGACAGCAGGTTAAAGGAAGACGTGGAGAGAATGGCAGAAATGAGTATACAAAAATAGAAAGAAAAGTAATTTTGGATACTAAAATTCCTGTTCCTTTTAATCGCTTTGGTGAAATTGATTTAGAGATACAAAAGGACATAGTGGAAAAAAATAATAAATTAAAAAATATAAAAACCGTACTAGGAGAAGAAGTTGAAAAATTATTGAATTTTGAATTGAAATTTTAAGAAGGAGGAACTATGCCTGAATTACCTGAGGTTGAAACGGTTCGTCGTGGCTTAGAAAAATTGATTTTGGGAAAGAAGATTTCTAATATAGAGATTGCTTATTCTAAGATGGTTAAGACAGATTTGGACGAGTTTCAAAAGGAAGTGCCTGGTCAGATTGTTGAGTCAATGGGACGTCGTGGAAAATATCTACTTTTTTACCTGACGGACAAGGTCTTGATTTCCCATCTGCGAATGGAAGGTAAGTATTTTTACTATCCAGACCAGGTACCTGAACGCAAGCACGCCCATGTTTTCTTCCAGTTCGAGGATGGAGGCACGCTTGTTTATGAGGATGTACGCAAGTTTGGTACTATGGAACTGCTGGCACCCGACCTATTGGAAGCTTACTTTGTTTCTAAAAAATTAGGCCCTGAGCCAAGAGAGAAGGATTTTGATTTGCAGTCCTTCCAAGCTGCCCTAGCCAAATCTAAAAAGCCTATCAAATCCCACCTCCTAGACCAAACCTTGGTAGCTGGTCTTGGTAATATCTATGTGGATGAGGTCCTCTGGCGGGCTCAGGTTCATCCAGCTAAACCTTCCCAAAGTTTGACAGCTGAGGAAGCGAAAGCAATTCATGACCAGACCATTGCTGTTTTGGGTCAGGCTGTTGAAAAAGGGGGCTCGACCATTCGAACCTATATCAATGCCTTTGGGGAAGACGGAACCATGCAGGATTTCCATCAGGTCTATGATAAGACTGGTCAAGCATGTTCACGTTGTGGTACCATCATTGAGAAATTCCAGCTCGGTGGACGAGGAACTCATTTTTGTCCCCAGTGTCAAAGGAGGGACTGATGGGAAAAATCATCGGAATCACAGGAGGAATTGCCTCTGGTAAGTCAACTGTGACAAATTTCCTAAGAGAGCAAGGCTTTCAAGCGGTGGATGCCGACGCGGTCGTCCATGATCTACAAAAACCTGGGGGTCGTCTTTATCAGCTCTTAGTTCAGCACTTTGGACAGGAAATCATCCTTGAAAATGGAGAACTCAATCGCCCTCTTCTGGCTAGTCTCATCTTTTCAAATCCTGAGGAGCGGGAATGGTCTAAGCAAACACAAGGAGAGATTATTCGTGAGGAACTAGCAGCATTGCGAGATAAGTTAGTTCAGACAGAATCGATTTTTTTCATGGATATTCCCCTACTTTTTGAGCAAGACTATGCCAACTGGTTTGATGAAACGTGGCTGATTTATGTGGATCGAGATATCCAATTAGAACGTTTCATGAAACGGGATCAACTTTCTAAGGATTTAGCTGAATCTCGACTTTCGGCCCAGTGGTCTTTAGAAGAAAAAAAGGGCTTGGCGACTCATGTCCTAGATAACAATGGCAGTCGTGATCAGCTTGTGAGTCAAGTGGTGAAGTTACTTGAAGGAGGCGACAGCTGTGCAAGAGATTAGTTGGAAAGAGAATCTTCGTGTTGCCTGGTTTGGTAGTTTTTTAACGGGGGCCAGCATTTCCTTGGTCGTTCCTTTTATGCCTATTTTTGTAGAGCAGTTGGGAATCGAGCAGGATCAGGTTGCTTTCTATGCTGGATTAGCCATCTCAGTTTCGGCTGTTTCAGCAGCTCTAGTTTCTCCCATCTGGGGTATTCTTGCTGACAAGTACGGTCGAAAACCCATGATGATTCGAGCAGGCCTTGCCATGACCCTCACTATGGGAGGTTTGGCCTTTGTTCCGAATATCTATTGGCTACTCTTTCTGCGCTTGCTTAATGGTGTATTTACTGGATTTGTCCCCAATGCAACAGCCTTGATTGCTAGTCAGGTACCTAAAGATAAGTCGGGAGCAGCTCTGGGAACTCTATCTACAGGTGTTGTTGCAGGAACACTAACGGGTCCCTTTGTTGGAGGTTTTATTGCTGAAATTTTTGGCATTCGTAATGTCTTTTTATTGGTAGGTGCTTTCTTATTTGTAGCTGCAATCTTAACTATTTTCTTTATCAAGGAAGATTTTCAGCCAGTAGCTAAGGAGAAGGCTATTCCAACAAAAGAGTTGTTCGGTTCAATCAAACACTCTCATCTTTTGATTAATCTGTTTTTAACTAGTTTTGTCATTCAATTTTCAGCTCAATCAATTGGACCAATTCTGGCTCTCTATGTGCGGGATTTGGGGCAATCCGAAAATCTCCTCTTTGTATCAGGCTTGATTGTATCTAGTATGGGATTTTCTAGCATGATGAGTGCTGGAGTGATGGGAAGGCTTGGTGATAAACTAGGAAATCATAGGCTTTTAGTTGCAGCGCAGATTTATTCAGTCATCATTTACCTTCTTTGTGCTCATGCAACCAGTCCCCTTGAACTCGGCTTGTATCGTTTTCTATTTGGTTTGGGAACGGGTGCTCTGATACCAGGTGTTAATGCATTACTTAGTAAGATGACTCCCAAAGTAGGCATTTCAAGGATTTTTGCATTTAATCAAGTCTTTTTCTATCTTGGAGGTGTTGTTGGTCCCATGACTGGTTCAGCAGTAGCAGGGCAATTCGGCTACCACTCTGTTTTTTATGCTACAGCAGCCTGTGTAGCTCTCAGTTGTTTATTCAATTTAGTTCAATTTAGATCATTATTAAAAGTAAAGGAAATCTAGTGCGAGTAAAAATCAATCTCAAATGCTCCTCTTGTGGCAGCATGAATTATCTAACCAGTAAGAACTCCAAAACCCATCCAGACAAGATTGAAGTTTTAAAGTATTGTCCTAAGGAAAGAAAAGTAACCCTACATCTTGAATCTAAGTAGAATTTATGGTAAAATAATAGGGATTTTAAGGAGTTTGATATGTACAACCTATTATTAACCATTTTATTAGTATTATCTGTTGTGATTGTGATTGCGATTTTCATGCAACCAACCAAGAACCAATCCAGCAATGTATTTGATGCCAGCTCAGGTGATTTGTTTGAACGTAGTAAAGCGCGTGGTTTTGAAGCTGTGATGCAACGTTTGACAGGTATTTTAGTCTTTTTCTGGCTAGCCATTGCCTTAGCATTGACGGTATTATCAAGTAGATAAGAAATGGGCGAGACTAGGTCTTAGCCTATTTTTATTTTGAATAATGTTTACTAAAGTTATCCATCAAAAAAATTATAAAAATCTAGAAAGAAAACATGAAAGATAAAATTAAAGAATATTTAGAAGAGAAGGGGCGAGTGACGGTAAATGACCTGGCTCAGGCTCTCGGAAAGGATGGATCCAAGGATTTCCGTGAGTTGATTAAAACCCTGTCTCTGATGGAAAGAAAGCACCAGATTCGATTTGGAGAAGATGGTAGCTTATGTCTGGACCAAAAGAAGAAACATGAGATTACTCTCAAGGGGATTTTTCATGCCCATAAAAATGGCTTTGGTTTTGTCAGTCTGGAAGGCGAAGAGGACGACCTTTTTGTAGGAAAAAACGATGTCAACTATGCCATTGATGGCGATACCGTTGAGGTGGTCATCAAGAAAGTTGCTGACCGTAATAAAGGAACAGCTGCCGAAGCCAAAATTATCGATATCTTAGAACACAGTCTGACAACCGTTGTCGGCCAAATCGTTCTAGATCAGGAAAAGCCCAAGTATGCTGGCTATATCCGTTCAAAAAATCAAAAAATCAGTCAACCTATTTATGTGAAGAAACCAGCTATCAAGTTGGAAGGGACAGAGGTTCTCAAGGTCTTTATCGACAAATATCCAAGTAAGAAACACGATTTCTTTGTCGCTAGTGTGCTGGACGTGGTGGGACACTCGACTGATGCTGGGATTGATGTCCTTGAAGTCTTAGAGTCCATGGATATTGTTTCAGAATTTCCAGAAGCTGTTCTCAAGGAGGCGGAAAGTGTTCCTGATGCTCCATCAAAAAAGGATATGGAAGGCCGTCTTGATTTAAGAGATGAGCTTACCTTCACCATTGACGGCGCGGATGCCAAGGACTTGGACGATGCAGTTCACATCAAGACTTTGAAAAATGGCAATATGGAACTCGGAGTTCACATCGCGGATGTTTCCTACTATGTGACTGAAGGCTCTGCCCTTGACAAGGAAGCCCTTAACCGCGCAACTTCTGTCTACGTGACAGACCGTGTAGTGCCTATGCTACCAGAACGACTGTCAAATGGCATCTGCTCTCTCAATCCTCAAGTTGACCGCCTGACCCAGTCTGCTATTATGGAAATTGATAAACATGGTCGTGTAGTCAACTACACTATCACACAAACGGTTATTAAGACTAGTTTCCGTATGACCTATAGTGCTGTTAATGATATTCTAGCTGGTGACGAGGAGAAGAGACAAGAGTTTAAGAAAATTGTTCCTAGTATCGAGTTAATGGCCAAGCTTCATGAAACTCTAGAAAACATGCGTGAGAAACGTGGTGCCCTTAATTTTGATACCAGCGAAGCTAAGATTTTGGTAGATAAAAAAGGCAAGCCTGTGGATATTGTCCTTCGTCAACGCGGCGTTGCAGAGCGGATGATTGAGTCCTTCATGTTGATTGCCAACGAAACAGTTGCCGAGCACTTCAGCAAGCTGGATCTACCTTTTATTTATCGTATCCATGAGGAGCCTAAGGCTGAAAAAGTTCAGAAGTTCATTGATTACGCTTCGAGCTTTGGATTGCGAATTTATGGGACTGCCAGTGAGATTAGCCAGGAGGCCCTCCAAGACATCATGCGTGAGGTCGAGGGAGAGCCTTATGCGGATGTATTATCCATGATGCTTCTCCGTTCTATGCAGCAGGCGCGCTATTCGGAGCACAATCACGGCCACTATGGACTTGCTGCGGACTATTACACTCACTTTACCAGTCCGATTCGCCGTTATCCAGACCTACTAGTTCATCGGATGATTCGCGACTATGGACGTTCCAAGGAAATAGCAGAGCATTTTGAGCAAGTGATTCCAGAGATTGCGACCCAGTCTTCCAACCGTGAGCGTCGTGCTATCGAGGCTGAGCGTGAAGTCGAAGCTATGAAAAAGGCTGAATACATGGAAGAATACGTTGGTGAAGAGTACGATGCGGTTGTATCCAGTATCGTCAAGTTCGGTCTCTTTGTCGAATTGCCAAATACAGTTGAAGGTTTGATTCACGTCACCAATTTGCCTGAATTTTATCATTTCAACGAGCGTGATTTGACTCTTCGTGGAGAGAAATCAGGCACAACTTTCCGTGTAGGACAGCAGATTCGCATACGGGTTGAAAGAGCCGATAAGATGACAGGTGAGATTGATTTCTCTTATATTCCAAGTGAGTTTGATGTTATCGAAAAAGGCTTGAAACAAGCTGGTCGCAAAGACAGAGGTCGAGGTTCAAGTCGTCGTTCAGATAAGAAGGAAGACAAGAGAAAATCAGGGCGCTCAAATGATAAGCACAAGCATTCACAAAAAGACAAAAAGAAAAAAGGAAAGAAACCTTTTTACAAGGAAGTAGCTAAGAAAGGAGCCAAGCATGGCAAAGGGCGAGGGAAAGGTCGTCGCACAAAATAAAAAAGCGCACCACGACTATACAATCGTAGATACGCTAGAGGCAGGAATGGTCCTGACTGGAACTGAAATCAAGAGCGTTCGAGCTGCTCGAATCAATCTCAAGGACGGCTTTGCCCAAGTAAAAAATGGGGAAGTCTGGCTGAGCAATGTTCATATCGCCCCTTACGAAGAGGGCAATATTTGGAACCAGGAACCTGAACGCCGACGCAAACTCCTGCTCCATAAGAAGCAAATTCAAAAATTGGAACAAGAGACCAAAGGGACAGGAATGACCCTTGTACCCCTCAAAGTCTATCTCAAAGATGGTTATGCTAAACTCCTTTTAGGACTTGCCAAAGGAAAACATGACTATGACAAACGGGAGTCGATCAAGCGTCGTGAACAAAACCGCGACATCGCGCGTGTGATGAAAGCTGTCAACCAGCGTTAAGAAGAGGAAGTAAAATGGAAAAATTAATTGCCTATAAACGGATGCCCTTGTGGAATAAACAGACCATGCCTGAAGCTGTCCAGCAAAAGCACAATACTAAGGTCGGCACTTGGGGAAAAATTACTGTCTTAAAGGGGGCACTCAAGTTTATTGAGTTGACTGAAGATGGTGAGGTTCTAGCTGAGCACCTCTTTGAGGCAGGAGCTGACAATCCTATGGCACAACCGCAAGCCTGGCACCGAGTAGAGGCTGCCACTGATGATGTAGAATGGTACTTGGAATTTTATTGTAAACCTGAGGATTATTTCCCTAAGAAATACAATACAAATCCAGTCCATTCAGAGGTCCTAGAGGCTATGCAGACGGTGAAACCAGGAAGAGCCTTGGATTTGGGTTGTGGTCAAGGACGTAACTCTCTCTTTCTTGCACAGAATGGTTTTGATGTGACAGCTGTGGATCAAAATGAATTGTCCCTTGAAATCTTGCAAAGCATTGTAGAGCAAGAGGATCTAGACATGCCTGTCGGACTTTATGATATCAATTCAGCCAGCATTAGCCGAGACTATGATTTTATCGTATCGACAGTTGTTCTAATGTTTCTTCAAGCGGACCGCATTCCAGCTATTATCCAGAATATGCAGGAGCACACCACGGTCGGTGGTTACAATCTTATCGTCTGTGCTATGGATACGGAGGATTATCCTTGCTCAGTCAACTTCCCATTCACCTTTAAAGAAGGGGAGTTGGAGGACTACTACAAGGATTGGGAATTGGTCAAGTACAATGAAAATCAAGGTCATTTGCACCGTCGTGATGAAAATGGCAATCGCATTCAACTACGCTTTGCGACCATGTTAGCTAAAAAAGTCAAGTAAATCAAACTTAACTCAGCGAATAGAAACCACTTTGCAAGGTTTCTATTCGTTTTTGTTTGCGTTGGGTGATTGGGGCAAGCAGGATTTTATGCTATACTAGAAGTAGGAAAAATGAGCAGTAGAACTGTATTACTGTCACTCTCGGCGCAAGAAAGTCTTTATGATGGAGGTGGTCCAATGACGAGTCTTTTGGTGGAACTGTATGATCGGCATGTATTGGAAAAGAATGTCTACCAAGCCTTTGTCAGTGATTGTGACGAGATTCTTTTTCTATCTTTGACGAAAATAAGCAATGAAGAGAAACTCTCTCTCCGTCATTTTATCCTGGATGAAGTCCCCCATATCCAACGAGTGACCTTTCGTCAGCTATCCTTAGAACAACTAGCGGACCAATTAGATTATTGCCTAGCAAGTTACGACCAAGTCCTTCTCGATGTTTTTGGCGGAGATTCTCTACTAGCCTTATCTCTCTATCAGTATGGCTTGGATCGGCAGCTCCCCATCGTTGCCATGGATGTCGAGCGGGGCAAACAATACAAGTGGACAGCTAGTCAGTTGGAAAAAGAAGACTTGGACATTCCAACCCTAAGCATCCAACAGTTGATAGCCTTGCGTGGTGGAAAAATGCTCAAATCCAAACGCCCTATCCACTCGGCTCAGCAAATTGCTGCCATCAAAAAATTAGCCAGCTCAGCTATTGCCAATCCCGCACGCTGGTACCAAGTGACCCAATTTTTCTCGCTGGCTAAGACCAATGACCTTCATGCTGAGACAGAAAAGATTCTGGAAAACAACGGCAAGTATTATCACTATCCAGAATCCCTCACCCCTTTACTAGTGGAAGCGGGGATGCTTCGTATTGAAAGTGAGGCCAAGGAGCGAGTAAGCTACAGCTTTCCAAGTCAAGAAGCCCAAGTCTTTTGTCGCAACAAAGGGCATATTTTAGAATTGTATCTCTATCTCTTGGCGCTTGAATCTCAGCTGTTTGATGAGTGCATGATAGGCGGTGAAATTGATTGGAATGGTATCTTTCCAGAGGCGGATAATGTTCAAAATGAGATTGATGTCATTCTGAGAAAGGGGCGCTCGATTACCTTTATCTCTTGCAAGATGACAGATTTATCAGTTGAAGCTATCAACGAACTAGAAGTCTACGCCAATCATTTTGCTGGGGAGAGTTGCCTCAAGTTAATTGTCTGTACGGGAAAAATCAATCCCGTTTATGCCAATCGCTGCCAGGAATACGGCGTGCTGGTCATTAGAAGTGAGCAGATTCCCAATCTCATTCCCATGCTAAAAAAATTTTCTAAGAGACACAAAGGATAAGAAATAATATTAAGAAAGGCTGGAATTCCAGCCTTTTTTACTTCTTTTTCGAATAAATGAGAAAAGGAGGTAGACCATGTTTGTAGCCAGAGATGCCAAGGGAAATTTGGTAAATGCCCTCGAAAAAGACGTAACTAAACAGCCCTACACTTGTCCAGCCTGTGGTGGCGGACTACGATTACGTCAAGGACAGAGTATTCGAACGCATTTTGCCCATGAAAGGTTAAGAGATTGCATCGCTATTTTCGAGAATGAAAGTCCAGAACACATGGGCAACAAAGAGGCCCTTTATCACTGGGCCAAGAAGGACAGTCAGGTCGCCTTAGAATATAGTTTGCCCGAGATACAGCAGATAGCGGATGTTCTCGTCAATGAGAAACTAGCTCTGGAGGTTCAGTGCAGTCCCTTGTCTCAAAAGCTTTTAGGCGATAGAAGTCAAGGATACCGCAGCCAGGGCTATCAGGTTATCTGGCTACTGGGAGAAAAACTCTGGTTAAAAGAGCGATTAACACAATTGCAAAGGGGATTCCTCTATTTTAGTCAAAATATGGGATTCTATGTTTGGGAACTAGATTTCAAAAAGCAAGTTTTGAGACTTAAATATCTTTTACATCAGGACCTACGTGGCAAGCTTCATTTTCAAGTCAAGGAATTTCCCTATGGCCAAGGAAATCTCTTGGAAATTCTACGATTCCCCTATCAAAAACAAAAACTGCCTAGTTTTACGGTTGCCCAAGATTCAACTATCTGTCACTACATTCGCCAACAACTATACTACCAAACGCCTTACTGGATGAAGAAGCAGGAGGAAGCCTATCATCAAGGAGACAATCTATTAAACCGTCAACTAGACGACTGGTATCCTCAAGTCAAGCCGATAGAATCGGGTGATTTTTTGCAGATTGAAACGGATTTGGCTAGCTATTATAGAAATTTTCAGGCCTATTATCAAAAGAATCCGAAAAATAATCGCCAAAAGCTCTATCCACCAGCTTTTTATCACTTATATTTCTCAAAAAATGTGGTAAAATAGAAAGGATGGAGGAATCTTATGGTATTACAACGACATGAAATAAATGAAAAAGATACATGGGATCTTTCGACAATCTACCCAACAGACCAGGCTTGGGAAGAAGCCTTGAAAGACTTATCTGAAAAAGTACAAACAGCAACTCAGTATGAGGGGCATCTCTTGGATAGCGCAGACAGTTTGCTTGAGATTACAGAATTCTCACTTGACTTGGAACGCCAAGTTGAAAAGCTTTATGTCTATGCACATATGAAAAATGACCAGGACACGCGTGAAGCCAAGTATCAAGAGTACTATGCTAAGGCAATGACTCTATACAGTCAGTTAGAACAAGTCTTTTCATTCTATGAACCTGAGTTTATGGAGATTAGCGAAGAGCAGTATGTGGCTTTTCTAGAAGCTCAACCAAAACTCCAAGTTTACAAACACTTTTTTGACAAGCTCTTGCAAAAGAAAGACCATGTTCTTTCGCAACGTGAGGAAGAATTGCTTGCTGGAGCAGGAGAAATCTTTGGCGCTGCTAGTGAAACCTTCGCTATTTTGGACAATGCGGATATTAGCTTCCCATACGTGCTTGATGACGAAGGCAATGAAGTGCAACTCTCACATGGTACTTACATCCGTTTGATGGAGTCTAAAAACCGTGAAGTGCGTCGTGGTGCCTATGAAGCCCTTTATGCGACTTACGAGCAATTCCAACACACTTACGCTAAGACTTTGCAGACAAATGTTAAGGTGCAAAACTACCGTGCCAAAGTTCGCAACTATAAGAGCGCTCGCCATGCAGCTCTCGCAGCAAACTTTGTTCCAGAAAGTGTCTATGACAATCTAGTAGCAGCAGTTCGCAAGCATTTGCCACTCTTGCATCGATACCTAGAACTTCGTTCTAAAATCTTGGGTGTTTCTGATCTCAAGATGTACGATGTCTACACACCACTATCTTCAGTAGAATACAGCTTTACTTATGAGGAAGCCTTGAAAAAGGCAGAAGAAGCCTTGGCAGTTTTGGGAGATGACTACTTGAGCCGTGTTAAACGTGCCTTCAGCGAGCGTTGGATTGATGTCTATGAAAACCAAGGCAAGCGTTCTGGTGCCTACTCTGGTGGTTCTTATGATACTAATGCCTTTATGCTTCTAAACTGGCAGGACAATCTAGACAATCTCTTTACCCTTGTCCATGAGACAGGTCACAGTATGCACTCAAGCTATACCCGAGAAACCCAGCCTTATGTTTACGGGGATTACTCTATCTTCTTGGCTGAAATTGCCTCAACCACAAACGAAAATATCTTGACAGAGAAATTGTTGGAAGAAGTGGAAGACGACGCAACGCGCTTTGCTATTCTCAATAACTTCCTAGACGGTTTCCGTGGAACAGTCTTCCGTCAAACTCAATTCGCTGAGTTTGAACATGCTATCCACCAAGCAGAACAAAATGGAGAAGTCTTGACAAGTGATTTCCTCAATAAACTCTACGCTGACTTGAACCAAGAGTACTATGGACTCAGCAAGGAAGACAATCCTCAGATCCAATACGAGTGGGCACGCATTCCACACTTCTACTATAACTACTATGTTTACCAGTATTCAACTGGTTTTGCAGCTGCTTCAGCCTTGGCTGAGAAGATTGTCCATGGTAGTCAAGAAGATCGTGACCGCTATATCGACTACCTCAAGGCAGGTAAGTCTGACTATCCGCTCAATGTTATGAGAAAAGCGGGAGTGGATATGGAGAAGGAAGACTATCTTAATGACGCATTTGCAGTCTTTGAACGTCGCTTGAATGAGTTTGAAGCCCTTGTTGAAAAATTGGGATTGGCTTAAGATGGTAGAGTCTTACAGTAAAAATGCCAACCATAACATGCGTCGTCCCGTCGTCAAGGAAGAAATCGTAGAACTCATGCGCCAGCGTCAAAAGCAGGTGACAGGCTCCCTGAAAGAATTGGAGACCTTCGCTCGTAAGGAAAATATTCCCATTATTCCCCATGAAACGGTCGCCTACTTCCGTTTTCTCATGGAAACTATGCAACCCAAGAACATTTTGGAAATTGGAACAGCTATCGGTTTTTCAGCACTTTTGATGGCGGAACATGCGCCAGATGCTAAGATTACAACGATTGACCGTAATCCTGAGATGATTGGTTTTGCCAAGGAAAACTTTGCCCAGTTTGACAGGCGTCAGCAAATCACCCTCTTAGAGGGAGATGCAGTCGATGTTTTATCTAGTCTGACAGAAACTTATGACTTTGTCTTTATGGATTCGGCCAAGTCCAAGTATTTCGTCTTTCTACCAGAAATCCTCAAACACTTGGAAGTCGGTGGAGTGGTGGTTTTGGATGATATTTTCCAAGGAGGAGATATTGCCAAGGATATCATGGAAGTCCGCCGTGGTCAACGCACCATTTATAAAGGTTTGCAGAGACTTTTCGACGCAACTTTAGACAATCCAGGTCTAACAGCGACTCTAGTTCCACTTGGGGACGGTATTCTCATGCTGAGAAAGAATGTGGCAGATGTGCAGCTTCCTGAGAGTAAATAATTTTTAGAAAAATTTAAGACAATTTAGTAAAATAGAGAAGGTAACTTACCATAAAAGGAGTAAACATGAAGAAAAAACTATTGGCAGGAGCCATTACATTATTATCTGTAGCGACTTTGGCTGCTTGTTCAAAAAGTTCTGAAGGGGCTGACCTCATCAGCATGAAGGGTGATGTCGTCACTGAACACCAATTTTATGAACAAGTCAAAAACAATCCAACTGCGCAACAAGTCTTGCTTAATATGACCATCCAAAAAGTATTTGAAAAACAATATGGTTCAGAAGTGACTGACAAAGAGGTGGATGATGCCGTTGCTGAGGAACAAAAGAAATACGGCGATAGCTACAACAGCGTACTTCAACGTGCGGGTATGACTCCTGAGACTCGTAAAGCTCAAATTCGCACAAGTAAGTTGGTCGAATTGGCAGTTAAGAAGGCTGCTGAGAATGAATTGACAGACGAAGCTTACCAAAAAGCTTTTGAGTCTTATACACCAGACGTAACAGCTCAGATCATCCGTATGGATAATGAAGACAAGGCAAAAGAAGTGCTTGAAAAAGCAAAAGCAGCAGGAGCTGATTTTGCTCAGTTGGCAAAAGACAACTCAAATGATGACAAGACAAAAGAAAATGGTGGCGAAATCACTTTTGACTCAGCTTCTACAGAACTTCCAGAACAAGTCAAGAAGGCAGCCTTTGCCTTGGATGTGAATGGTATCTCTGATGTTATCACAGCGACTGGAACACAAGCCTACAGTACCCAATACTACATTATTAAGCTAACCAAGAAAACAGAAAAATCATCAAACCTAGATGACTACAAAGAAAAATTGAAAACGGTCATCCTGGCTCAGAAACAAAACGATTCATCTTTCGTTCAGAGCGTTATCGGAAAAGAATTCCAAGCTGCCAATATTAAAGTGAAAGATCCTGTTTTCCAAAATATCTTTGCCCAATACGTTGGTGGTACAGACTCAAACTCAAGCAGTAGCTCATCAGCAGAATAAAAAAGAAAATACAAACTTTGTCTTGAAGTTTGTATTTTTTAGTAATCAGTTTCGGCCAAAGAGCAAAATTCGAAGGATTGGAGTATAAGAGTTTTTTTCTTTCTGAAAAAATGGTATAATAGCAATCAAAACTAGAAAATAAAACGGAATTAGGAACAGTTTTCTCTGTTTCTATTAGATTGGTGACATATGAAAATTAGTAAAAGGCACCTATTGAACTATTCCATTTTGATTCCTTACCTCCTTTTATCGATTTTGGGTCTAATTGTTGTTTACTCAACGACGAGTGCTACCTTGATCCAAGAAGGGAAAAGTGCTCTTCAGTTAGCTCGGAACCAAGGAATGTTTTGGGTAGTTAGTTTGGTTTTGATTGCCTTAATTTATAAACTGAAACTTGGTTTTTTAAGAAATGAACGCTTGATTTTTATCGTTATGTTTGTAGAGATGATTCTCCTAGCTTTGGCTCGGCTAATTGGAACACCCGTCAATGGTGCCTACGGTTGGATTTCTGTAGGACCTGTAACGATTCAGCCTGCAGAGTATCTTAAGATTATCATTATTTGGTACCTAGCCCATCGATTCTCAAAACAGCAAGATGAGATAGCTGTTTATGATTTCCAAGTCTTGACTCAGAATCAGTGGTTGCCTCGAGCTTTTAACGACTGGCGTTTCGTTTTACTGGTTTTGATTGGTAGTCTGGGAATTTTCCCTGACTTGGGAAATGCGACCATTCTGGTCTTGGTGTCGCTGCTTATGTACACTGTCAGTGGAATTGCCTATCGTTGGTTCTCGACTATTCTAACTCTCTTAGCAGGAAGTTCCATTTTAGTCTTGTCTGTCATTCGTCTTGTTGGCGTTGAGAAGTTTTCTCAAATTCCGGTATTTGGTTACGTTGCTAAACGTTTCAGTGCCTTCTTTAATCCTTTTAATGACTTGGCAGGCGCTGGACACCAGCTTGCAAATTCTTACTATGCCATGGTGAATGGTGGCTGGTTTGGACTTGGACTAGGAAATTCCATTGAGAAACGTGGTTATTTGCCAGAAGCCCATACGGATTTCGTCTTTTCGATTGTCATCGAGGAATTTGGATTTGTAGGAGCGGGTATGATTTTGGCACTCCTCTTCTTCTTGATTTTGAGAATCATTCTAGTTGGTATTCGAGCTAAGGATCCCTTTAACTCCATGGTTGCTATCGGTGTCGGGGGGATGATTCTGGTTCAGGTCTTTGTCAATATCGGTGGAATTTCCGGTTTGATTCCTTCTACAGGGGTAACCTTCCCCTTCCTTTCACAAGGGGGGAATAGTCTCCTAGTCTTATCTGTAGCCATTGCCTTTGTACTAAATATCGATGCTAGTGAAAAACGTGCCAAACTTATCAGAGAATATGAAGGTCAAACTTCTGTTACTCTATAAGGATTGAATGGAAAGGAAAGTTTATGTCACTTCAAAAATTAGAAAACTATAGCAATAAAGCCGTCGTCCAAGAAGAAGTCTTGATTTTGACAGAGCTGTTAGAAGACATCACTAAAAATATGCTAGCGCCAGAGACTTTTGATAAAATCATGCAGTTGAAGGACTTGTCTACAAGCGAAAACTATCAAGGACTCAATAAATTGGTGACCAGCCTTTCAAACGAGGAAATGATCTATATTTCTCGCTATTTCTCAATCCTTCCACTTTTGATTAATATCTCTGAGGATGTGGACTTAGCCTATGAGATCAATCACCAAAATAATGTGGACCAAGACTATCTAGGAAAACTGTCAACAACTATTAAGATGGTGGCTGAAAAAGAAAACGCGGCTGCAATTTTGGAGCAGCTGAATGTAGTTCCAGTTTTGACGGCCCATCCAACACAAGTACAACGTAAGAGTATGCTGGACTTGACCAATCATATCCACACTCTCCTACGTAAGTACCGTGATGTCAAACTTGGCTTGATTAATAAAGAAAAGTGGCACACCGATCTTCGTCGTTACATTGAAATTATCATGCAAACCGACATGATTCGTGAGAAGAAATTGAAAGTAACCAACGAAATCACCAACGTGATGGAGTACTACCAAAGTTCTTTCCTGAATGCTGTTCCACGTTTGACGGCTGAGTATAAAAAATTAGCTAAAGAACAAGGTATCGAGCTCCAACATCCAAAACCGATTACAATGGGGATGTGGATCGGAGGAGACCGTGATGGAAATCCTTTCGTAACAGCGGAAACCCTCAACAAATCAGCCTTGACTCAGTGCGAAGTCATCATGAACTACTACGATGAGAAGATTTATAACCTCTATCGTGAATTCTCACTTTCAACCAGTATTGTGAATGTTAGTGACAAGGTTCGTGAGATGGCGCTCAAGTCTCAAGATAATTCCATTTATCGTGAAAAAGAACTCTATCGTCGTGCTCTTTTTGACATCCAAGCTAAGATGCAGGCAACCAAGACCTATCTTATCGAAGATAAGGATGTTCATCCAAGATATGCTACCGCAGATGAATTTTACCAAGATTTATTGGCCATCCGAGATTCTCTATTAGAGAACAAAGGTGAGTACCTGATTTCAGGAGAATTTGTAGAGTTGATGCAGGCGGTTGAAATCTTTGGCTTCTATCTTGCCTCTATCGACATGCGCCAAGATTCTAGTGTTCATGAAGCCTGTGTGGCAGAATTGCTAGCATCCGCAGGTATCAACGACCATTATAGTGATCTTTCTGAAGATGAAAAATGTAGCCTCCTTTTAAAAGAGTTGGAAGAAGATCCTCGTATCCTCTCAGCCACTCATGCTGAAAAGTCAGAACTGCTTGAAAAAGAACTGTCTATCTTTAAAGCTGCGCGCAAGTTGAAGGATAAACTGGGCGAAAATGTCATTCGTCAAACGATTATCTCTCATGCAACCAGTGTGTCCGATATGCTAGAATTAGCCATCATGCTCAAGGAAGTTGGCTTGGTGGATGCCCAAAAAGCCCGTGTTCAAATCGTTCCCCTCTTTGAAACAATTGAGGACTTGGATCACTCAGAAGAAACCATGAGAAGATATTTCTCTCTTCCTTTGGCTAAAAAATGGATTGCTTCAAAAGACAACTACCAAGAAATCATGCTTGGTTACTCTGATAGTAACAAGGATGGTGGTTATTTATCATCATGTTGGACTCTCTATAAAGCACAACAACAACTGACTGCTATTGGGGATGAATTTGGCGTTAAAGTCACCTTCTTCCATGGACGTGGTGGTACTGTAGGTCGTGGTGGTGGCCCAACTTATGAAGCCATCACATCTCAACCGCTCAAGTCTATCAAGGACCGTATCCGTCTGACTGAGCAAGGAGAAGTGATTGGAAACAAATACGGTAATAAAGACGCTGCTTATTACAACCTTGAGATGTTGGTTTCTGCAGCCATTAACCGCATGATTACCAAGAAGAAGAGTGATACCAATACATCAAATCGTTACGAAGCCATCATGGATCAAGTGGTGGACCGTAGCTACGATATCTATCGTGATTTGGTCTTTGGAAATGAACATTTCTATGACTATTTCTTCGAGTCAAGCCCAATCAAGGCTATTTCAAGCTTTAATATCGGTTCGCGTCCAGCCGCTCGTAAGACTATTACAGAAATCGGTGGTTTGCGTGCCATCCCTTGGGTCTTCTCATGGTCACAAAGTCGTGTCATGTTCCCTGGCTGGTACGGAGTGGGATCAAGCTTTAAAGAATTTATTGATCAAGATCCAAAGAATATTGAGATTCTCCGTGACATGTACCAAAACTGGCCTTTCTTCCAATCTTTGCTTTCCAATGTGGACATGGTCTTGTCTAAGTCTAACATGAACATTGCCTTTGAATATGCCAAGCTCTGTGAAGATGAAGAAGTGCAAGCCATCTATTACACTATTTTAGATGAATGGCAATTGACCAAGGACGTTATTTTAGCTATCGAAGGTTATGACGAACTCTTGGCAGAAAACTCTTACCTAAAAGACAGTCTAAACTATCGTATGCCTTACTTTAATATCCTTAACTACATCCAGTTGGAGTTAATCAAACGTCAACGTCGTGGTGAATTGTCGGCAGACGAAGAAAGATTGATCCATACAACCATTAACGGAATTGCAACAGGTTTGCGTAATTCAGGCTGATATCTACAAACTTCCTCTTTTTTTAAGGGGAAGTTTTTGAATTGTTTAAAAAATTCTAAAAATAAGCTTGACAAGTAGTTGAAAAATGATATAATTTAAACATTCAGAAAGTAATCATGCTCGTTTTTTAGAGAGTCTGTGGTTGGTGGAAACAGATAAATGAAAGTGATGAAAATTGGGCTGAATGTACTTAAGAATTTGAAATCATAAAAATTCGGTGAGCACACCTTACAGTGCAACTCGTTATTGCGAGAAAGAGCGATAGGGATATTCCCTATAATTGAGGTGGCACCGCGCATCGACGTCCTCACACAAGTTTTTTGTGTGAGGACTTTTTTGTTGGAGGAGACTTATGGAATTTAAACGATGGCGTCGCTTGTTTTGTTGAAAAGAGCATTATACAAGTGATTTAAAGGAGAAAAAATATGAAAAATAAACGTTTAATTGGAATTATCGCTGGATTAGCAGTATTGGTAGTGGCTAGCTTGATTTATTCTTCAATGAACAAGCCAGAAGCTAAGGAAGAGCAAAAGGTCGCTAAGGTTGGTGTCCTTCAGTTTGTTAGTCACCCATCCTTGGACTTGATTTACCAAGGAATTCAAGATGGACTAGCTGAAGAAGGCTATAAGGACGACCAAGTAAAAATCGACTTTATGAACTCTGAAGGAGATCAGAGCAAGGTTGCAACCATGAGTAAACAATTGGTAGCAAATGGAAATGACGTTGTTGTTGGGATTGCGACACCAGCTGCTCAAGGACTCGCTAGTGCTACAAAAGATCTACCTGTTATCATGGCTGCTATTACAGACCCAATCGGTGCTAACTTGGTCAAAGATTTGAAAAAACCAGGTGGCAACATCACAGGGGTGTCAGATCATAACCCAGCTGAACAACAAGTAGAGTTGATAAAAACTCTCACACCAAATGTCAAAACAATCGGAGCTCTTTACTCAAGTAGCGAAGATAACTCAAAAACACAGGTAGAAGAATTCAAGGCTTATGCTGAAAAAGCAGGTTTGACAGTCGAAACCTTTGCAGTTCCTTCAACTAACGAAATTGCTTCAACTGTTAATGTTATGACCAGCAAGGTCGATGCAATTTGGGTTCCAATTGACAACACCATCGCATCCGCATTCTCAACAGTTGTTTCAAGTAACCAAACAGCTAAAAAACCAATCTACCCAAGTGCTACTGCCATGGTAGAAGCAGGTGGGCTAGCATCTGTAGTAGTTGATCAACACGATCTTGGAGTGGCTACTGGTAAAATGATTGCCAAAGTTTTGAAAGGTGAAAAACCAGCTGATACTCCAGTTAATGTCTTTTCAACTGGTAAGTCAGTGATTAACAAAAAACTAGCGCAGGAACTTGGTATCACCATTCCTGAGTCTGTTCTAAAAGAAGCAGGACAAGTGATAGAATAAAGATAAAGGAGGAGCTGGGGACATCTCCTCCCATTTTTACTAAAGAAAGAAATGAGTGAAAGATTATGATAGTATCCATTATTTCTCAGGGAATGGTCTGGGCGATTCTAGGTTTGGGAATCTTTATGACTTTCCGAATTTTGAATTTCCCTGATATGACTACTGAAGGCTCTTTTCCTCTAGGGGGAGCAGTAGCTGTAACCTTGATAACACAGGGAGTCAATCCGTTTTTGGCGACCTTGGCTGCAGTAGGAGCGGGCTGCCTAGCTGGAATGGCGACGGGTCTTTTGTATACTAAAGGAAAAATCCCAACCCTCTTATCAGGGATTCTGGTCATGACTTCCTGCCATTCCATCATGCTCATGATTATGGGACGTGCCAATCTGGGGCTTCTTGGAACCAAGCAAATTCAGGATGTCTTGCCTTTTGATTCAGACCTTAACCAACTTCTGACTGGATTAATCTTTGTAGCTCTTGTTATTGGCCTTATGCTCTTTTTCCTTGATACCAAACTAGGTCAGGCCTACATCGCTACAGGTGATAATCCTGATATGGCTCGTAGTTTTGGTATCAATACTGGACGTATGGAACTCATGGGCTTGGTTCTCTCAAATGGGATTATCGCGCTTGCAGGGGCCTTAATTGCTCAACAAGAAGGATATGCGGATGTTTCACGAGGTATCGGGGTTATCGTAGTTGGTCTAGCTAGCTTGATTATTGGTGAGGTTTTGTTTAAGAGTTTGACTCTGGCAGAGCGCCTCATGACCATCGTCGTTGGCTCTATCACCTATCAGTTCCTCGTCTGGGGAGTGATTGCTCTTGGATTTAACACAAGTTATCTTCGTTTGTACAGCGCCTTGATTTTGGCAGTTTGTCTCATGATTCCAACCTTCAAAAGCAAATACCTGAAAGGAGTCAAGTTTAGCAAATGACAGCAATTGTAGAATTAAAAAATGCCACCAAAGTCATCACGAATGACTTTGACGAGGAAAAAATCATTCTGAATGATGTTTCTCTTGAAATTTTCGAACATGATTTCATTACTATCCTAGGTGGAAATGGAGCAGGGAAGTCAACGCTTTTTAACACTATTGCAGGTACCTTACCTTTAACAAGTGGAAGTATCCGTATCATGGGCGAGGACGTGACGCATTTTTCACCTGAAAAGCGGGCTAAGTACTTGTCTCGTGTCTTTCAGGATCCTAAGATGGGTACGGCTCCCCGTATGACGGTGGCGGAAAATCTCTTGATTGCCAAGTTTCGTGGTGAGAAGAGAGGACTCCTTCCTAGAAGACTTTCAAGCCATAGGGAAGAGTTTCAGGCTACCATTGAAAAAGTGGGAAATGGCCTTGAAAAACATCTGGACACCCCTATAGAGTTTCTATCAGGTGGACAACGTCAGGCCTTGAGTCTCTTGATGGCAACCTTGAAACGACCAGAGTTGCTCTTGTTGGATGAACACACAGCAGCCCTTGACCCAAAAACAAGTGTGGCCTTGATGGAGTTAACAGATGACTTTGTTAGCAAGGATCATCTGACAGCCTTGATGATTACCCACCATATGGAGGACGCACTGAAGTATGGCAATCGTCTGATTGTCATGAAGGAAGGACGTATCATCCAAGACCTCAATAAAGAAGAAAAAGCTAAGATGAAAATTTCAGACTACTATCAATTATTTGAATAGATGAGTTAAATAATCATCAAAAAATAGAGAAGAGAAACTTAGAAGCATTAAAGTGTTTCTGAGTTTTTTTATCTCCTCTTTCTATCTAGAAAAATAAGGCAAAGAGAATTACGGAAAGCGTATGAAATGGTTTACTTTTTTTCAGAAATAAGCTATACTAGTTTACGTGAAACTATGATAACATGGAGGTATTGTGTATGGTTGACAAGCAAGTCATTGAAGAAATCAAAAACAATGCCAACATTGTGGAAGTCATAGGTGATGTAATTTCTTTACAAAAGGCTGGACGGAACTATTTAGGGCTCTGTCCTTTTCATGGTGAAAAGACCCCCTCTTTCAACGTTGTGGAAGACAAGCAGTTTTATCACTGTTTTGGATGTGGGCGCTCAGGAGATGTCTTTAAGTTCATCGAAGAATACCAAGGCGTGTCCTTCATGGAAGCCGTTCAGCTCTTAGGAGAGCGCGTCGGTATTCAACTAGCTATGCCTGTTCAGTCTCGTCCCCAACAAGCTTCCCCTCATCAAGCTCTATATGATATGCATGAAGAAGCTGCCCGTTTTTACCATGCCATCCTCATGACGACAAAGATGGGAGAAGAAGCAAGGGCTTATCTCTACAAACGCGGATTGACAGATGATGTTCTGAAGCACTTCCAGATTGGACTAGCTCCAGCAGAGAGAACCTATCTCTACCAACGTTTAGCTGACAAGTTTGAGGAAAAGGATTTATTGGATTCTGGCCTGTTTTATCTGTCAGATGGCAATCAGTTTTATGATACTTTTTTCGGACGGATCATCTTTCCTTTGACCAATGACAAGGGGCAGGTTATTGCATTTTCAGGTCGTATCTGGCAAGAAACGGATAGTCAGACTGCCAAGTATAAAAATAGCCGTTCGACTGCAATTTTTAACAAGAGTTACGAATTGTATCATTTGGACAAGGCAAAAAAGGGAACAGGTAAGATTACAGAGCTCTATCTGATGGAAGGCTTCATGGATGTGATCGCAGCCTACCGTGCTGGCATAGAAAATGCTGTGGCTTCCATGGGAACAGCCCTGAGCAAGGAGCATGTTGACCACCTTAAACGCTTTACCAAAAAAATTGTTCTCAGCTACGATGGTGACAAGGCAGGACAGGCAGCGACAGCCAAGGCTCTAGAGGAATTAAAAGACTTCTCAGTGGAGGTTGTTCGAGTACCTGATGCCATGGACCCAGATGAGTATTTGCAAAAGAATTCTGCTGAAGATCTGGCCTACCTCTTAACCAAGACACGTATCAGTCCCATAGAGTTCTATATTCACCAACTCAAACCTGAGAATAGTGATAACTTGCAAGCGCAAATCGAGTTCATTGAAAAGATTGCGCCCTTAATCGCCAAAGAAAAGTCTATCACTGCCCAGAATTCTTATATCCATATTCTGGCGGATAACCTACCTTCCTTTGATTACCAGCAAGTAGAACAGATTGTAAATGAAAGTCGAATTGTTCAAAGGCAGGAGAGGGTAAAGGAACATCTTACACCAGTAGGGATTAGTTTACCTGTGACCCGGCAACTGACAGCAGTTATGAGAGCAGAGGCTCATCTCCTTTATAGGATGGCTGAAAATCCAGTTGTGTTAAATGACTACCGATTAAGAGAAGATTTTTTCTTTGATACCCCAGAATTTCAGATTCTTTACGAATTATTAAGTGTAGAGGGACAAATCGGATCAGAGGAACTTTCTCACCAGACTCCTGAGGTTGAAAATGCTTGGTACCATGTGCTTAGTTTAGATTTGCCAGCTGAAATGTCGCCTCAAGAACTTTCTGAAGTCGAAGCGACTCGAAACCGTGCCCTCCTCAGCAAGGACAACTTAAGAATTAAAAAGAAAGTGCAGGAAGCTAGTCATGTAGGAGATACAGACACAGCCTTGGAAGAATTGCAACGATTGATTTCCCAAAAGAGAAGAATGGAGTAATAATGGCAACAAAACAAAAAGAAGTAACTACATTTGATGTGCAAGTAGCAGACTTTATTCGTAACCACAAAAAAACAGGAACAGCAACAGACGATGAAATCAACTCAAGTCTGGTGATTCCTTTTACCCTTGATGCAGACGGCATTGAAGACCTTTTGCAACGGATTCAGGATGCTGGAATTTCTATCACAGATAACGAAGGAAATCCAAGTGCGCGTGTGCTTAGCACAGAAGAAGAGCCAGAGCTCAGTGATGAGGATTTGATTGGTTCAACTTCTGCTAAGGTTAATGACCCTGTCCGTATGTATTTGAAGGAAATTGGGGTCGTTCCTCTCTTGACCAACGAAGAAGAAAAAGAATTAGCTTTAGCTGTTGAAGCTGGTGATATCGAAGCCAAACAGCGTCTTGCAGAAGCCAACCTTCGTTTGGTAGTTTCGATTGCGAAGCGATACGTAGGTCGTGGTATGCAGTTTCTTGATTTGATCCAAGAAGGAAACATGGGCTTGATGAAGGCGGTTGATAAGTTTGACTATTCAAAAGGCTTTAAGTTTTCTACTTATGCAACTTGGTGGATTCGTCAGGCGATCACTCGTGCCATCGCTGATCAGGCTCGTACCATTCGTATTCCTGTTCACATGGTGGAAACTATTAACAAGCTTGTCCGTGAACAGCGGAATCTTCTTCAAGAATTGGGCCAAGATCCAACTCCTGAACAAATCGCTGAGAAAATGGATATGACACCTGACAAGGTGCGTGAAATCTTGAAGATCGCCCAAGAGCCAGTATCTCTTGAAACACCGATTGGTGAAGAGGACGATAGCCATCTTGGGGACTTTATCGAAGACGAAGTGATTGAAAATCCAGTGGACTACACAACTCGTATCGTTTTGCGTGAGCAGTTGGATGAAGTCTTGGATACTCTCACAGACCGTGAAGAGAACGTTTTGCGCCTTCGTTTCGGTTTGGACGATGGGAAAATGCGTACTCTTGAAGATGTTGGTAAAGTCTTTAACGTGACTCGTGAACGTATCCGTCAGATTGAGGCTAAGGCTTTGAGAAAATTGCGCCAACCAAGTCGCAGCAAGCCCCTTCGTGATTTTATTGAAGATTAGAGTGAGGATGAACATGGCTTATACAGAAGAGCAAATTGAGGCTATTAAAACACGTATTTTAAATGCCTTGGAAGAAGTCATCGACCCTGAGTTGGGGATTGATATTGTCAATTTAGGTTTGATTTATGAAATTCGTTTTGATGGTGAGACAGGTCACACTGAAATTGATATGACCTTGACAACCATGGGCTGCCCACTGGCTGACCTTTTGACAGACCAGATACACGATGCGATGACAGATGTGCCTGAGGTAACCAATACCGAGGTTAAATTGGTCTGGTATCCAGCTTGGACAGTTGAAAAAATGAGCCGATACGCGCGTATCGCCCTAGGAATTAAGTAAAGAGTAAGAAAAATGTGAGAGACGATTGGAAAATAGGGTAAATTCCTCTTTTTCCTCTGGTCTCTTCTTTCTTTTGCTGATTTTCTGGAAATAAAATGGTATAATGAATGGTATGGAAAACGAAAAATTGCGTGTCAATATGCTAAGTTCAAGTGAAAAAGTAGCTGGTCAAGGAGTATCAGGAGCCTACCGTGAATTGGTACGTCTCCTACATCGTGATGCCCAAGATCAGTTGATTGTTACGGAGAATCTTCCTGTAGAGGCCGATGTAACCCACTTTCACACCATTGATTTCCCTTATTATTTATCTACTTTCCAAAAGAAGCGATCTGGGAGAAAAATTGGCTATGTGCATTTCTTGCCTGATACGCTTGAGGGAAGCTTGAAAATTCCATTTTTCTTAAAGGGAATTATCAAACGCTATGTTTTTTCCTTTTACAATCGAATGGAACACTTGGTGGTGGTCAATCCCATGTTTATCGAGGATTTGGTGGCAGCTGGTATTCCTCGTGAAAAAGTAACTTATATTCCAAACTTTGTAAATAAAGAAAAATGGCATCCACTGCCAGCTGACCAAGTAGCAAAACTTCGTCAGGAAATGGATTTAGCTGAGAATCAGTTTGTTGTTGTCGGTGCAGGTCAGGTTCAGAAACGTAAAGGGATTGATGATTTTATCCGTCTTGCTGAGGAATTGCCAGAAATTACTTTTATCTGGGCTGGTGGTTTTTCATTTGGTGGAATAACAGATGGTTATGAACGCTATAAAAAAATCATGGACAATCCACCTAAAAATCTAATTTTCCCCGGAATTGTGTCACCGGAACGGATGCGGGAACTTTACGCTATGGCGGATCTGTTCTTGCTACCAAGTTACAACGAATTATTCCCTATGACCATCTTAGAGGCGGCAAGTTGCGAGGCGCCGATTATGTTGAGGGATTTAGATCTATACAAGGTTATTCTCGAAGGAAATTATCGTGCTACAAGTGATGTTTCAGAGATGAGAGAAGCCATTCTCGAATACAAAGATCATCCTGAAAAGTTGAAAGACTTGAAAGAAAAAGCTCGCGAGATCTCCAAAGAGTACTCTGAGGAGCATTTGTTGGAAATCTGGTTAAAATTTTATCGAGAACAGGCTGCTTTGGGCAAAAAGTGAGGTAATTTATGCGAATTGGTTTATTTACAGATACCTATTTCCCTCAAGTTTCCGGGGTCGCGACTAGTATTCGGACTTTGAAAACTGAGCTTGAGAAGCAAGGGCATGCAGTTTTTATCTTTACAACAACTGATAAAGATGTGAATCGATACGAGGATTGGCAAATTATTCGCATTCCGAGTGTCCCTTTCTTTGCGTTTAAGGATCGACGATTTGCCTACCGAGGTTTTACAAAGGCGCTTGAAATTGCCAAGCAGTATCAACTCGACATCATTCATACCCAGACAGAATTTTCACTTGGTTTGTTAGGGATTTGGATTGCGAGAGAATTGAAAATTCCAGTTATTCATACCTACCATACCCAGTATGAAGACTATGTGCATTACATTGCTAAGGGCATGCTGATTCGGCCAAGTATGGTAAAATATCTGGTACGAGGCTTCCTTCACGATGTGGATGGAGTGATTTGTCCTAGTGAAATTGTGCGGGACCTTCTATCTAAGTACAAAGTCAAGGTTGAAAAGCGTGTTATCCCTACTGGTATCGAGTTAGCTAAATTTGAACGACCTGAGATTAAAGAAGAGAATTTAGCAGCCCTTCGATCTAAGCTTGGGATTAAAGAAGATGAGAAAATGTTGCTGAGTCTTTCTCGTATCTCCTATGAGAAGAATATCCAAGCAGTCCTAGATGCCTTTGTTGAGGTATTGAAAGAAGAAGACAAGGTGAAACTTGTTGTTGCAGGTGACGGCCCTTATCTGGACAGTCTGAAGGAACAAGCAGTGAAATTGCAGATCCAAGATCATGTGATTTTTACTGGTATGATTGCTCCAAGTGAGACAGCCTTATACTATAAAGCGGCTGATTTCTTTATCTCTGCTTCTACTAGTGAAACCCAAGGCCTGACTTATCTAGAGAGTCTAGCCAGTAGAACGCCTGTCATCGCTCATGGCAATCCTTATCTGGATAATCTGATCAGTGACAAAATGTTTGGAACCCTCTACTATGGAGAGCATGATCTTGCAGGTGCAATCTTGGAGGCCTTGATCGCCACTCCAGATATGAATGAGCAGAAGTTGGCTGACAAGTTGTATGAGATTTCGGCTGAGAATTTTGGGAAGCGAGTTCATGAGTTTTATCTCGATGCGATGATTTCAAATAAATTTGAGCAGGAACTACGTGGAGATGAGCCTATGACACAGCGATTCTTAAAAACTATTTTGTACCTACCTCAGCAGGCTGTTTCAGCTCCGGTTAAAGAGTCTAAACGAATATTAAAGGCTTCTAAAAAGCAGTTGTCTAGCATCCGAGATTACTGGAGAGATTAGTAAAAATAGAGGAGAATAAAATATGGCAAAAAAATTTATGAGAAGTGGTAGAGATCAAAAAATTGGAGGCGTTTGCGCAGGTGTAGCCCACTATTTTGATATTGACCCTACTATTGTCCGTGTGATTTGGGGCGTTCTTGCCTTTTGTTATGGGGCAGGGGTACTTGCTTACTTGATTTTATGGGTAATTGCACCTGTTTCTAGCGAATATTAAAAGAGAATCAGAATAGAATAAAGAGAAATAAAAAGGAGTCCAAATGGCTTTTGGAGATAATGGAAAACGTAAAAAAACAATGTTTGAAAAAGTAACGCTTTTTGTCGTGCTAATTATGTTGTTTGTAACCCTTGCTGGTATCTTTGCGACAGCGCTTGGAGCTTTTAGCAGATTCTAAGCAAGTTGCTAAGATAGAAACAATAACTAATGACTGGATTTTCCAGTCCTTTTTAAAGCGAGAAGAAAATATGAGTATGTTTTTAGATACAGCCAAGATCAAGGTCAAGGCTGGTAATGGTGGCGATGGTATGGTTGCCTTTCGCCGTGAAAAATATGTCCCGAATGGCGGTCCTTGGGGTGGCGATGGCGGACGTGGTGGTAACGTTGTTTTCGTTGTGGACGAAGGCTTGCGTACCTTAATGGATTTCCGCTATAACCGTCATTTTAAGGCCGAATCCGGTGAAAAAGGCATGACCAAAGGAATGCATGGGCGTGGTGCAGAAGACCTTCGTGTTCGTGTACCTCAAGGAACGACTGTACGCGATGCAGAGACAGGTAAAGTGATTACAGACTTAATTGAACATGGTCAAGAATTTATCGTGGCTCATGGCGGTCGAGGTGGCCGAGGAAACATCCGTTTTGCGACACCAAAAAATCCTGCACCTGAAATCTCTGAGAATGGAGAACCAGGTCAAGAACGTGAGTTGCAACTGGAACTGAAAATCTTGGCGGATGTTGGCTTGGTCGGTTTCCCATCTGTAGGGAAATCAACACTTTTAAGTGTTATCACATCTGCTAAACCAAAAATCGGCGCCTACCACTTTACGACAATTGTCCCTAATCTAGGGATGGTTCGTACCCAATCAGGTGAATCCTTTGCAGTAGCTGATTTACCAGGTTTGATTGAAGGGGCTAGTCAGGGAGTCGGTCTGGGAACTCAGTTCCTCCGTCACATCGAGCGTACACGTGTCATCCTTCATATTATTGATATGTCGGCTAGCGAAGGCCGTGATCCATATGAGGACTACCTAGCGATCAATAAAGAGCTGGAGTCATACAATCTTCGCCTTATGGAGCGTCCGCAGATTATTGTAGCCAACAAGATGGATATGCCTGAAAGTCAGGAAAATCTAAAAACTTTTAAGGAAAAGTTGGCAGCAAACTACGATGAGTTTGAAGAACTACCAGCCATCTTCCCTATTTCTGGTTTGACTAAGCAAGGTTTGGCGCCCCTTTTGGATGCTACAGCTGAATTGTTAGATAAGACACCAGAATTCTTGCTCTATGACGAGTCTGATATGGAAGAAGAAGCTTACTATGGCTTTGATGAGGAAGAAAAAGCCTTTGAAATTAGCCGCGACGATGATGCGACATGGGTTCTTTCTGGTGAGAAACTCATGAAACTCTTTAACATGACCAACTTTGACCGTGACGAATCGGTCATGAAGTTTGCTCGTCAGTTACGTGGTATGGGGGTTGATGAAGCCCTTCGTGCGCGTGGAGCCAAGGATGGAGACTTGGTACGAATTGGTAAATTTGAGTTTGAATTTGTAGACTAGGAGATCGATATGGGAGATAAACCGATATCATTCCGAGATGCAGATGGAAATTTTGTTTCTGCAGCAGATGTATGGAATGAAAAGAAACTAGAAGAATTGTTTAATCGTCTCAACCCTAAACGTGCTCTTCGATTGGCACGAGAAAAAAAAGGCAATGAGAAGGCTGATAGAGAAGAAAAATAGCCTATCAACATTGATAAAACAAAACCCCGTGATTGTATTCATCACGGGGAATTTTTTAGTCATTGAAGAAAAATGGTGGCGCAAATTTTTTAAGAATTTCAAAGCAAGTCTGTGCTTCTTCAGCGTTTTCACAGATAAGAAGGCAGACATCATCACCACATACGGTGGCAATGATTTGTTTAAAATTGAGAGCATCGAGAACAGCTCCAAACGATTGGGCAAGGCCTGGCAAGGTTTTGAGGACAACCTGATGCTGGACAGGGCGTAGCATGACCAAGCCATCTTCCATATAGTTTTCCAAGCGTTTTTCCCACTTGGAGATGGAGCCAGTATTTAAAACATAATAAGAATGATCTGCTTCGCGAACCTTTGAAAGGTTCATAGTCTTGATATCGCGTGAGAGAGTAGCCTGTGTGACTTGGATGTCGTTTTCAGCTAGTAAAGCTTGCAACTCTGCCTGTGTATGAATCTTATTTTTAGCTACAAGTGCACGGATGAGTTGGTGTCTATGTTCAGATTTATTCATATGAGGCTGACTCCTTTTATGAGGGGATGGTGATGGAGGATTGTGTGAGATCGACTGTTAAGTGATAGTCTGTATTATCACGGACAGTGATTTCAAAGTCGGTAGTATAGAGAACAAGGCGAAGTGTGTCACCTTTTTTCAGCTTGTAAATCGTAGGTTGTAGGGCAAATTGGATTTCCATCCATTTTTCAGCTTCTATGCTCTCAACAGTTAGTAAATCATTTCGATTTTGTAAATTAAGGTAGCCTTTGGTGATGACACGTTGGGCGCTTGGAGTGAAAGGTAGTTCCAAGAGATTTTCAAGCATGTGGTAGCGACCGTTGTCAATGGTTCTAGCACTTAAAACAGCTGGATAAGGTTGTAGATATTTCTTTTGTCCAAGTTCTAGCAGTTGAGCAGACAATAAGCCCTTGTTTGTACTTGATTTGACACGAAGTTTCAGCTCCACTCGACCATTTAAGTGAATATCTTGAGTTACTGGAAGATCAATGGTGATCTGATTGGCTTTTCCTTGGTAAAGCTCAGTGTTGAAGGTCTGGTAAGTCTTGCCATAACGGTCAAAATCCTTTTGATCATACTGGTTTTGAATCACTTTTTCTTCAGTTCCAAGAGAGAATGTATGCAGTTTATCCTGTTTGCCAAAGTCATCAAGAGTCTGCCACGTCTGAGGTACAGTATTGTCTTGCCAGATGACAGTAGGAAGTTGATAGCTTGAGTCAAGTCCTAACAATTTCTTGCTTAAGAGGGCATTCATGGACTCACGGAAGTCGATTGACTGCCAATTATTCATATAAACGTGGGCGCCATGATGGAAAAAGAGGTGCTTATTGATATGAGTTGGAAGAGCATGAAACATCTGATATACGTGAAGTGGTTTGACGTTCCAATCTTGAGAACCATGCGTAAAGACTACCTCAGCTTTAACCTTGTGAGCATTGAGTAGATAGTTGCGGTCATGCCAAAACTGATTGTAGTCACCAGTCTTGCGATCCAGTTGCTCTTTTACTTTTTCTAAGTCCGCTTGATGAGCTTCATTAGCACGAATATAGTCACCAGCTAGGAGATTGCGGGAGTAGGTCAATTCAGCAAGTGAGTCAAAATCCTCACCTGGATAACCACCAGGGCTGGTCACAAGACCATTTTCCCGATAGTAGTTATACCAAGAGGAAATTCCTGCTTCTGCGATGATGACTTCTAAGCCATTAACACCAGTAGTCGCAAGACCATTAGACATGGTCCCTAGATAAGAAATTCCTGTTGTTGCGACTTTTCCGCTTGACCAGTCAGCCTTGATTTGACGTTTGCGTGTGTGATCCGTGAAAGCTCGGCAACGGCCATTAAGCCAGTCAATGACATTTTTATATGCTTCAATCTGCTGGTAGTCCCCATTGGTCATGAGACCTTGGGAATCCTTGGTTCCAACACCCGATACATAGAGATTGGCAAATCCTCTTGGGAGGAAGTAATCGTTGAGAGTGTAAGAACTATTGATGTGAGCTAGCTTTTCTTCAGTTTCAGAGACGGTTTCTGCTTGACCATGAGGCTCGACAAAATCAATCTCAGGCTCCTCAAGTTCAATAATGTGGGCAGGTTTGACCTCAAGCTCTCCTTCCATTTTGTAGAGAGCCTTGTCGCTGGCTTTGTCGTTGGTGCCTTGGTGATAAGGACTGGCAGTCATAACCGCAGGAATCTGTCCATCATATCGAGGGCGAATAATGCTGACCTTGACTAAATCAGGGAGTCCGTCTTTATCAGTATCCACACGACTCTCGACATACACGACTTCACGAATGACATCATGAGTAGAGAAGGTTGCCAAGCTCTTGCCGTTAAAGTAGTGGTAGTGATTATCTTCTGCAATAAGCCCATCACTAACAAGCTGGTCAATGAGTGTATTTCCCTTTTTGGTTCGAGTGTTGAGCAAATGGTAGAGATTTTCAATCAAATCTCCATAAATAATAGGAAATCCAGTCTCTTTACGGAATTGTTCGGCGTCCTCAAAGTCAACAAGATAGCTAAATCCTAAAAGTTGAAAAGCCACAGTATAAAAAATCTCAGGAGTCAGGTCACAATCTGACTGAAAGAAGGTAAGGAGATCAGTCTCCTTGTCTGCTGCTAAGACGGACAAAGGATAGTCGGTATTTTTATAAGTGAAAAAATTCCAGCGGACAAATTGTTCAAGTTGTTTTTTCGATGCTTGTTCTGGTACCAGCTTCAAACCAAGCTGAGATAACTCGCGTAAAACTTGCGAATGAGAAACAGGCAAGTAGCTGAATTGATTAAAACGCATGGCGCTCTCCTTTAGAAATATTCTAAATTTAGTATATCAAAAATAAGGTAAAAAAGATATTGTTGGCCTGTGATGAAGTCACTTTAAAAGGAATGATCTTCTACCTTTTCATTCTAGTTTTTAAAATGGTATAATAGTACTATATCTAAAGCAAGGAGGAGAAGAAATGATTGCACAACTCGACACCAAGACTGTTTATAGTTTTATGGAAAGTGTGGTTTCAATTGAAAAATACGTACAAATGGCTAAAGAATACGGCTATTCTCACCTTGCTATCATGGATGTGGATAATCTCTATGGAGCCTATCATTTTCTAGAAGCAACTCGTAAGCATGGCATTCAACCTTTAATTGGTCTAGAAATGACCTTGGTCAAAGATGAGGACAATATTTCTCTTCGTTTTCTAGCCCTATCCACTAAAGGTTATCAAGAGTTGATGAAGTTATCCACTTTAAAAATGACTGGACGGAAAAATTGGTCTGACTTCACCCCCCACCTCGAGGATGTGGCCATTATTGTTCCCTATTTTGAGGGGATCGAACAGTTAGATTTAGGCTATGACTATTATATCGGTGTTAGTCCAGATACTCCTCAAGAAGTCTTTACTAGGCCCATTCTTCCACTCTATCAAGTCAATTCTTTTGAAAAAGAAGATGTTCAAGTTTTACAAATCTTATCGGCAATCAAGGATAATGTCAGCCTAAGAGAAGTGGATGTGCATTCACAACAAGGAATCTTTCTACCTGCCTCAGACTTGGAAGCACGGTTTAAAAATCACTTCCCTCAGGCACTTGCTAATCTCCAAGATTTGATAGAGAATGTTAGTTACCAACTCGACCCAAGTTTAAAACTCCCTCGCTTTAATCCTGAAAGACCAGCAGTAGAAGAACTTCGTGAGAGGGCTGAGCAAGGGTTGAGTGACAAAGGGCTAACCTCAGCTATCTATCGTGAGCGACTGAATGAAGAGTTGGCTGTGATTCATGATATGGGATTTGACGATTATTTCCTTGTAGTTTGGGATTTGCTCCGTTTTGGACGTTCCCAAGGCTACTATATGGGAATGGGGCGTGGTTCTGCGGTTGGTAGTCTGGTGGCTTATTCACTTGATATCACAGGAATTGACCCGGTTGAAAAGAATCTGATTTTCGAACGCTTTTTAAATCGTGAGCGTTACACCATGCCCGATATCGATATCGACATTCCTGACCTCTATAGGCCAGAATTCATTCGTTATGTTCGTGATCGCTATGGTAGTCAACACGTGGCGCAGATTGTCACTTATTCGACCTTTGGAGCAAAACAGGCAATTCGTGATGTTTTCAAACGTTATGGTGTTCCAGAGTACGAATTAACAAATATTACGAAAAAAATCAGTTTTCGAGATACGCTAACGACAGCCTATGAAAAGAATCTGCAATTTAGACAGGTTATCAATAGTAAGATTGAATACCAAAAAGCTTTTGAGATTGCTCGAAAGATTGAAGGGTATCCTCGTCAAACCTCTATCCATGCAGCTGGGGTCGTTATGAGTGACCAAGACCTGACGGACTATATCCCGCTCAAATACGGTGAGGATATGCTCATCACCCAGTATGATGCTCATGGTGTTGAAGCTAATGGTCTTCTAAAAATGGATTTCCTAGGTCTGCGAAACTTAACTTTTGTACAAAAAATGCAGGAAGTACTTGCTGAATCAGAAGGTATTCATCTAAAAATCGAAGAGATTGATTTGGAAGACAAGGACACTCTGGCCCTCTTTGCTGCTGGAAATACCAAGGGGATTTTCCAATTTGAACAACCTGGTGCTATTCGACTCTTGAAACGAGTTCAGCCACAAGTCTTTGAAGAGGTAGTAGCCACGACCTCGCTCAACAGACCAGGAGCTAGTGACTATATTGATAATTTTGTTGCTCGTAAGCATGGCAAAGAAAAGGTGACGGTGCTGGATCCTGCCTTGGAAGACATCCTTTCATCAACCTACGGTATCATGCTCTATCAAGAGCAGGTCATGCAGGTAGCTCAGCGGTTCGGAGGTTTCAGCCTTGGCAAAGCCGATATCCTCAGACGAGCCATGGGTAAGAAAAATGCTAAAGAGATGCATTTAATGAAGGAAGATTTTATCACAGGAGCTATGAAACTTGGGCATTCAGAAGAAAAAGCCAATCAAGTTTTTGCAGTGATGGAAAAGTTTGCAGGCTATGGATTTAATAGATCTCACGCCTACGCTTACTCAGCCCTGGCTTTCCAGCTTGCCTATTTCAAGACGCACTATCCTGCTATTTTCTTCCAAGTCATGTTGAATTATTCTAGCAGTGATTACATTGTAGATGCATTGCAGATGGGCTTTGAAGTAACTCCTTTAGCAATCAACAGCATTCCCTATCATGATAAAATTACCCAGAAGACAATCTATCTTGGTCTAAAAGCCATTAAGGGCATGCCAAGAGATTTGTCTTACTGGATTATTGAAAATCGTCCCTTCTCAAGCATTGAAGATTTTGTCACACGTCTTCCCAAGAATTACAAGAAACTATCGCTTTTAACTCCATTGGTTGAACTGGGGCTTTTTGATGAATTTGACAAGAATCGTCAGAAAATCTTAGTGAACCTACCAAACTTATTTGTCTTTGTTGAGGAGTTAGGAGGACTCTTTGCGGATGCAAACTATAGTTGGACTGAGGCTGATGATTTTACAGAGGCAGAGAAATTTTACAAGGAGCAGGAACTGATTGGAGTTGGAATCAGTGCCCATCCTCTACAAACTCTTGCCAAACAAGCTTTGTATCCAACAACGTCCATCGTTAATCTTACTGAGGGGAGTCAAGCAACTCTTCTAGTTGAAGTGCAAAAACTAAAAGTCATTCGAACCAAGAAAGGCGAGAGTATGGCCTTTCTACAGGTTCATGACAGTAAGTCTAGGCTGGATGTAACTGTATTTTCTGACCAATATCGAAAATTTGCTTCTATCTTATCCGAAGGAAAATTCTACTATATCAATGGCAAGGTTCAATCCCGAGATGGTCGTCTGCAAATGATTGCACAAGATTTGAAAGAAGCAGTCGCAGAACGATTCTGGATTCAAGTTAAAAATCACGACAACGATAAAGAGATTTCAAATATCCTAGAACAATACAAAGGCTCTATTCCTGTTATTATCAGGTATGTAGAGGAAGAAAAAACAATTGTTTCCTCCCGTCATTTTGTAAAAAAAGACCCTGCTTTACAGGAAAAATTAGAGGGAATTGCTATGAAAACGATTTATCGCTAAAAATACGAAAAATAGAAGAATTTTCAAATGAAATGTGGTATAATCAATAAGAATGTTAAAAGAAAAAGGAGCAAAACCAAATGAAACGTATTGCTGTTTTGACTAGCGGTGGAGACGCCCCTGGTATGAACGCTGCCATCCGTGCAGTAGTTCGTCAAGCAATCTCAGAAGGAATGGAAGTCTTTGGTATCTATGATGGATACGCAGGGATGGTTGCCGGTGAAATCTATCCACTTGATGCTGCTTCAGTTGGAGACATCATTTCACGTGGTGGTACTTTCCTTCACTCTGCTCGTTACCCTGAGTTTGCACAACTTGAAGGTCAACTTAAAGGGATTGAGCAGTTGAAAAAACACGGGATCGAAGGTGTTGTTGTAATCGGTGGTGACGGTTCTTATCACGGAGCTATGCGCTTGACTGAGCATGGATTCCCAGCTATCGGTCTGCCTGGCACAATTGATAATGATATCGTAGGTACTGATTTCACAATTGGATTTGATACTGCAGTTACTACTGCAATGGATGCGATTGATAAGATTCGTGATACATCATCAAGTCACCGTCGTACTTTCGTTGTAGAAGTAATGGGGCGTAACGCTGGTGATATCGCACTTTGGGCAGGTATTGCTACTGGTGCCGATGAAATCATTATTCCTGAAGAAGGTTTCAAGATGGAAGATATCGTTGCAAGCATCAAAGCTGGATATGAATGTGGTAAGAAACACAACATCATCGTTTTGGCTGAGGGAGTTATGTCTGCCGATGAGTTTGGTAAGAAACTCAAGGAAGCTGGAGACACTAGTGACCTTCGTGTAACTGAACTTGGTCACATCCAACGTGGTGGTTCGCCAACTGCGCGTGACCGCGTCTTGGCGTCACGCTTGGGAGCACATGCTGTTAAACTCCTCAAACAAGGAATCGGTGGTGTCGCTGTTGGTATTCGTAATGAGAAAATGGTTGAAAATCCAATTCTTGGGACAGCAGAAGAGGGAGCTTTGTTTAGCTTGACTGAAGATGGCAAGATCGTGGTGAACAACCCGCACAAAGCTGATCTTGAACTATCTAGCTTGAACAAGAGCTTGTCATAATCAACTTTAACTAATCTGGTAAAATGACCATAAAAGGTCAAATTATATAAAGGAGTCACAAATCATGAATAAACGTGTAAAAATCGTTGCAACTTTGGGTCCTGCGGTTGAAATCCGTGGTGGAAAGAAATTCGGTGATGATGGATACTGGGGTGAAAAACTTGACGTTGAAGCTTCAGCAAAAAATATTGCGAAATTGATTGAAGCAGGAGCGAACACTTTCCGTTTCAACTTCTCGCACGGTGACCACCAAGAACAAGGTGAACGTATGGCAACTGTTAAACTTGCAGAAAAACTTGCAGGTAAGAAAGTTGGTTTCCTTCTTGATACAAAAGGTCCTGAAATCCGTACTGAATTGTTTGAAGGTGACGCAAAAGAATACTCATACAAAACTGGTGAAAAAATCCGTGTTGCAACTAAACAAGGAATCAAATCAACTCGTGAAGTGATTGCTTTGAACGTTGCTGGTGCTCTTGACATCTACGATGATGTTGAGGTTGGTCGCCAAGTATTGGTTGACGATGGTAAACTTGGTCTTCGTGTTGTTGCAAAAGACGATGCAACTCGTGAATTTGAAGTAGAAGTTGAAAACGACGGAATTATCGCTAAACAAAAAGGTGTAAACATCCCTAACACTAAAATTCCTTTCCCAGCACTTGCTGAACGTGATAACGATGATATCCGTTTCGGTCTTGAACAAGGTATCAACTTCATCGCGATCTCATTCGTACGTACTGCTAAAGACGTGAATGAAGTTCGTGCAATCTGTGAAGAAACTGGTAACGGACATGTTCAATTGTTTGCGAAAATCGAAAACCAACAAGGTATCGATAACTTGGATGAAATCATCGAAGCTGCTGACGGTATCATGATCGCTCGTGGTGACATGGGTATCGAAGTACCATTCGAAATGGTTCCAGTTTACCAAAAAATGATCATCACTAAAGTGAACGCAGCTGGTAAAGTTGTTATCACAGCAACAAACATGCTTGAAACCATGACTGAAAAACCACGTGCCACTCGTTCAGAAGTATCAGACGTATTTAACGCTGTTATCGACGGTACTGACGCTACAATGCTTTCAGGTGAGTCTGCAAACGGTAAATACCCACTTGAATCTGTTCGTACAATGGCAACAATTGACAAGAATGCTCAAACCCTTTTGAAAGAATACGGTCGCTTGTCGTTTGTTAACTTGTCACGTAATTCTAAGACTGAGGTTATGGCTTCAGCTGTTAAGGATGCGACAAACTCTATGAATATCAAGTTGGTGGTTACTCTTACTAAGACAGGTCACACTGCTCGTTTGATTTCTAAATACCGTCCAGATGCTGATATCTTGGCAATCACTTTCGATGAATTAACTCAACGTGGATTGATGTTGAACTGGGGTGTTATCCCAGTAACAACTGAACGTCCATCAAACACTGATGATATGTTCGAACTTGCCGAAAAGATTGCAGTAGAACAAGGTTTGGTAGAATCTGGTGATGATATGATTATCGTTGCAGGTGTACCGCTTGGAGAAGCTGTCCGTACAAACACAATGCGTATCCGTACAGTACGTTAATCTAAACTTTTAAAAGCCTATCATACCAAGCTTTTGTGCTTGTGTGATGGGTCTTTTTTCTATTTTAGAAGATAAAAAGAGGGAGAATTTTATTAAACAGAAATGGGAAAAATAGGAGAACTATGGTATAATAGAATGTAAAGACCTTTTTAGTAAATTTTGAAAGAGTATAACATGAGAAAAATTGTCATCAATGGTGGACATCCATTGCAAGGTGAGATCACCATTAGCGGTGCTAAGAATAGTGTTGTAGCATTAATCCCTGCTATTATACTGGCAGATGATGTTGTCACTTTGGATTGTGTCCCAGATATTTCAGACGTTGCTAGTCTTGTCGAAATTATGGAAATCATGGGAGCGAAAGTAAAACGCTACGATGATGTTTTGGAGATTGATCCTAGAGGTGTTCAGAATATTCCAATGCCTTATGGTAAGATCAATAGCCTTCGTGCATCTTATTATTTCTATGGAAGTCTTTTAGGTCGTTTTGGTGAAGCTACGGTTGGACTTCCTGGCGGATGTGATCTTGGTCCTCGTCCGATTGACCTTCACCTAAAAGCCTTCGAAGCCATGGGAGCCAAGGTAAGCTATGAGGGAGATAATATGAATTTATCTGCCCAAGGTAAGGGACTTCACGGCGCAAGTATTTACATGGATACCGTCAGTGTTGGTGCAACGATTAATACCATGATTGCGGCTGTTAAGGCTAAGGGACGGACTGTTATTGAAAATGCGGCTCGTGAACCAGAAATCATCGATGTGGCTACCCTTTTGAATAACATGGGGGCTCACATTCGTGGTGCAGGGACTGATATTATCATTATTGATGGTGTCGAGCAACTTCATGGAACGCGTCACCAAGTTATTCCAGATCGTATTGAAGCAGGAACCTATATTTCACTTGCAGCAGCGGTTGGTAAAGGAATCCGTATTAACAATGTTCTCTATGAGCATTTAGAAGGTTTTATCGCCAAACTAGAGGAAATGGGCGTTCGCATGACAGTCTCTGAGGATAGTATCTTCGTTGAAGAACAGTCTGATTTGAAGGCCATCAATATTAAAACTGCCCCCTATCCAGGATTTGCAACGGATTTACAACAACCAATCACACCACTTTTATTAACTGCTCAAGGTCGTGGTACTATTATTGATACCATTTATGAAAAACGTGTCAACCATGTCTTTGAATTAGCAAAAATGGATGCAAATATTGCGACTACAAATGACCATATTTTCTACACTGGTGGACGAACTCTACAAGGTGCCAAGGTGAAAGCTACAGACTTGCGAGCTGGTGCTGCACTTGTGATTGCTGGACTGATGGCTCAAGGCCAGACTGAAATTACAAATATTGAGTTTATCCTTCGTGGCTACTCAGATATTATTGAAAAATTACGTAGTCTTGGAGCAGATATTACACTCGTCGAAGACTAAGCCATTGAGGTGATTATGAATATTTGGACCAAATTAGCAATGTTTTCTTTCTTTGAAACGGAACGCTTGTATTTGCGTCCTTTCTTTTTTAGTGACAGTCAAGCATTTTACGATATTGCTTCAAATCCGGAAAATCTGCAGTTTATTTTTCCCAGTCAAGCAAGTTTGGAAGAAAGTCAGTACGCACTTGCCAACTATTTTATGAAGGCTCCTTTGGGTGTTTGGGCAATCTGCAAGCAAGACAATCAGGAAATGATTGGTTCCATCAAGTTTGAAAAAATAGACGAAATCAAAAAAGAAGCAGAAATTGGTTATTTCTTAAAAAAGGATTCTTGGTCACAAGGTTTTATGACAGAAGTAGTTACCAAACTTTGTCAGCTCTCATTTGAAGAATTTGGTCTAAAACAATTATCCATCATCACTCATCTGGAGAATCAAGCTAGTCAAAAAGTAGCCTTAAAATCGGGATTTAGCCTCGTCCGACAGTTTAAGGGAAGCGATCGCTATACACGAAAAATGAGGGACTATCTTGAATTTCGATACATAAAAGGAGAATTCAATGAGTAAACACCAGGAAATCTTAAGTTATCTGGAAGAGTTACCAATAGGAAAACGTGTCAGCGTTCGTAGTATTTCCAATCACTTGGGTGTCAGTGATGGAACGGCTTATCGTGCCATTAAAGAGGCTGAAAATCGTGGAATTGTAGAAACTCGACCTCGTAGTGGAACCATTCGTGTCAAATCTCAGAAAGTGGCTATTGAAAAACTGACCTATGCAGAGATTGCAGAAGTCACCTCCTCTGAAGTGTTAGCTGGTCAAGAAGGTTTGGACAGAGAATTTAGCAAATTCTCCATTGGGGCCATGACCGAGCAGAATATTTTGTCCTATCTGAATGATGGTGGTCTTTTGATCGTAGGTGACCGTACTCGTATTCAACTTTTAGCTCTGGAAAATGAAAATGCGGTCCTTGTAACAGGTGGTTTTCATGTGCACGAGGATGTACTAGCTCTTGCCAATAAAAAGGGTATTCCTGTTTTACGAAGCAAGCATGATACTTTTACAGTTGCGACTATGATCAATAGAGCTTTGTCAAATGTGCAGATTAAGACAGATATTTTAACAGTTGAAAAGCTCTATCGTCCCAGTCATGAGTATGGTTTCTTAAGAGAAACGGACACAGTGAAAGACTATCTAGATTTGGTACGTAAGAACAGAAGTAGTCGTTTCCCAGTCATCAATCAGCATCAAGTGGTTGTTGGAGTTGTTACCATGCGAGATGCGGGGGATAAATCACCTAGCACAACGATTGACAAGGTGATGACTCGTAGTCTCTTCCTGACAGGATTGGCAACGAATATAGCTAACGTCAGTCAACGGATGATAGCAGAAGACTTTGAGATGGTCCCAGTCGTGAGAAGCAATCAAACTTTGCTCGGAGTTGTAACGAGACGAGATGTTATGGATAAGATGAGTCGTTCTCAAGTTTCAGCCTTGCCGACTTTTTCAGAGCAAATCGGTCAGAAGTTGTCTTATCATCACGACGAAGTTGTGATTACAGTTGAACCCTTTATGCTTGAGAAGAACGGGGTTTTAGCAAATGGTGTTCTTGCTGAAATTTTAACTCACATGACACAGGATTTGGTAGCAAATAGTAGACGCAATCTCATCATCGAGCAGATGCTAATTTACTTCTTGCAAGCTGTTCAGATAGATGATACTCTGCGGATTCAGGCTCGGATTATTCACCACACGAGACGTTCAGCTATTATTGATTATGATATTTATCATGGGCATCAGATTGTTTCAAAAGCAAATGTTACGGTTAAAATTAATTAGAATCTAGGAGAAAAAATGATAACTTTAAAATCAGCACGTGAAATCGAAGCCATGGACAAGGCTGGTGATTTCCTAGCTAGTATCCATATAGGCTTACGTGATTTAATTAAGCCTGGCGTGGATATGTGGGAAGTTGAAGAGTACGTTCGTCGACGTTGTAAAGAGGAAAATTTCCTTCCTCTACAGATTGGCGTGGATGGGGCAGTCATGGATTACCCCTATGCCACTTGTTGCTCTCTTAACGACGAAGTAGCTCACGCTTTTCCACGTCATTACATCTTGAAAGATGGGGACTTGCTCAAGGTTGATATGGTTCTAGGTGGGCCGATTGCCAAATCAGATCTCAATGTGTCAAAACTCAACTTCAATAATGTTGAGCAAATGAAAAAATACACACAAAACTATACTGGCGGTCTAGCAGACTCATGTTGGGCTTATGCGGTTGGTACACCGTCTGAAGAAGTGAAAAACCTGATGGACGTGACCAAGGAAGCTATGTATATAGGGATTGAGCAAGCAGTTGTCGGCAATCGCATCGGTGATATCGGTGCAGCAATTCAGGAATATGCTGAAAGTCGCGGTTATGGTGTCGTTCGTGATTTGGTTGGTCATGGTGTTGGTCCAACTATGCACGAAGAACCAATGGTTCCTAACTACGGTATTGCAGGCCGTGGACTCCGTCTCCGTGAAGGAATGGTGCTAACCATTGAACCCATGATTAATACTGGTGACTGGGAAATTGATACAGATATGAAGACTGGCTGGGCTCATAAGACTATTGATGGTGGCCTATCTTGCCAATATGAACACCAGTTCGTGATTACCAAAGATGGACCTGTTATCCTGACCAGTCAAGGTGAAGAAGGAACGTATTAAAATGAAGGGAGCTTGTACCGCCCTCAAAAAGTTAGACAGAAAAAATCAGCTCTTTGTCAACTGTAGTGGGTTGAAGTCAGCTAAGATCGAGAAAGGACGAATTTCGTCCTTTCTTTTTTGATGTTGAGAGCGATGAAAATCCTTTTTTTGAAGTTTTCAAAGTTCCGAAAACTAAAGGCATTTCGTTTGATGAGTTTAATGAGGTTATTAGTAGCTTTTCATTATAGATCTTATGGGACTTTTTTGTACAAGGTTTCTAAATAAACTGATTAAATTCCTATTTTTCCTTATCATTGTCCCTGTTTTTTCTGGAATTTTGGGTCTATAATAGTTCTATCAAATCAAAGAATGGAGGAAGGCAATGGATAATATAATCTTTTTTATCAGTGTTTTTCTTGCTGGAATCCTTTCCTTCTTTTCTCCTTGTATTTTACCCTTGTTGCCTGTCTATGCAGGTGTCTTATTGGATGATAAGAATGATGCTCAGGCTTCTAGTGGAAAATTTTCAATCTCAGTTGTTAGTTTATTGCGAACTATGGCCTTTATAGCGGGGATTTCCTTTGTTTTTATCTTACTGGGCTATGGAGCTGGTTTTTTAGGCAATTTGCTGTATACTTCTTGGTTTCAGTATGTGACGGGTGCGATTATCATTCTCTTGGGCTTGCACCAGATGGAAGTCCTACATTTGCAGGGGCTCTACAAGGAAAGAAGGCTACAATTAAAGAGACAGGGTCAAAACTCTAACGGCTATAGTCAGGCATTTTTACTGGGGTTGAGCTTTAGTTTTGCTTGGACGCCGTGTGTGGGGCCAGTTCTGGGGTCTGTTTTGGCTTTGGCGGCTTCAGATGGTTCAGGAGCTTGGCAGGGAGCTGGTCTCATGTTGGTTTACACGCTGGGATTGGCGCTACCATTTTTAGTTCTAGCTCTTGCCTCCAGCTATGTTTTGAAACATTTCCGAAAACTCCATCCTTACCTCGGAATCCTCAAAAAAGTGGGTGGTTTCCTCATTATCGTGATGGGAATCTTGGTGCTTTTGGGAAATGCTTCCATTTTGACTACATTATTTGAATAGAGAGGAAAAAGAAATGAAAAAATGGCAAACATGTCTCCTTGGAGTAGGCTCAATCTGTTGTTTGGCAGCCTGTTCGGCTAAAAATATGTCAGACGAGTCTACTATGAAGGAGCAAACCAAAACAGAACAAGTTAGTTCACAAACTGCGACTAAAGGTCAGGCGGTTGCTGATTTTGAACTAACAGGAGTAGATGGTAAGACTTATCGTTTATCTGACTACAAAGGCAAGAAAGTCTATCTTAAATTCTGGGCTTCTTGGTGTTCTATCTGTCTAGCTAGCCTTCCGGATACGGATGAAATTGCTAAAGAAGCTGGTGATGACTATGTGGTCTTGACAGTGGTGTCTCCTGAACACAAGGGGGAGCAATCTGAAGCGGACTTTAAGAACTGGTACAAGGGATTGGATTATAAAAATTTTCCAGTTTTGATTGACCCGTCAGGTAAACTCTTGGAAAGTTATGGTGTTCGTTCTTACCCAACTCAAGCCTTTATAGACAAGGAAGGCAAGCTGGTCAAAACGCAACCAGGTTTTATGGATAAGGATATGATTTTAAAAGAATTGAAAGAAATGGGGTAGAGAAAGGCTATGAATGATAAAGTAAAACTTTTTGTCTTGGCAGGGGTCATTCTCCTAGCCATAACTGGTTTATATTTTCTATTGATGCGAAATGCAGGGCAGACAGATAGCTCGCAAATTGAGAAAGCATCAGTTAGCCAAGGAGGAAAAACAGTGAAAAAAACAGAAGTGAGCAAAGACGCAGACTTGCACGAAATTTATCTAGCTGGGGGATGTTTCTGGGGAGTGGAGGAATACTTCTCACGCGTTCCCGGAGTGACAGATGCCGTTTCAGGCTATGCAAATGGTAGAGGGGAAACAACCAAGTACGAATTGATTAACCAAACAGGACATGCGGAGACTGTCCATGTCACCTATGATGCCAAGCAAATTTCCCTCAAGGAAATCCTGCTTCATTACTTCCGCATTATCAATCCAACCAGCAAAAATAAACAAGGAAATGATGTGGGGACTCAGTACCGTACAGGTGTATATTATACAGATGACAAGGATTTGGAAGTAATCAACCAAGTCTTTGATGAGGTGGCTAAGAAATACGACCAACCACTGGCAGTTGAAAAGGAAAACTTGAAGAATTTTGTGGTGGCTGAGGATTATCACCAAGACTACCTCAAGAAAAATCCAAATGGCTACTGTCATATCAATGTCAATCAGGCTGCCTACCCCGTCATCGATGCCAGCAAATATCCTAAACCAAGTGATGAAGAATTGAAAAAGACCTTGTCACCTGAGGAGTATGCAGTTACCCAGAAAAATCAAACAGAACGAGCTTTTTCAAACCGCTACTGGGATAAATTTGAATCCGGTATCTATGTGGATGTGGCAACTGGCGAACCTCTCTTTTCATCAAAGGACAAGTTTGAGTCTGGTTGTGGTTGGCCTAGTTTCACCCAACCCATCAGCCCAGATGTTGCCACCTACAAGGAAGATAAGTCCTACAATATGACGCGCATGGAAGTGAGAAGCCGAGTTGGAGATTCTCACCTTGGCCATGTCTTTACGGATGGACCACAGGACAAGGGGGGCTTGCGCTACTGTATCAATAGTCTCTCTATCCGCTTTATTCCCAAAGACCAAATGGAAGAAAAAGGTTACTCTTATTTACTGGATTATGTTGATTAAGAGGGCTTTCCTAAGCAGTTAGAGGAGAATTTTGCTATACTGATACTAGTAAGTGACAAAGGAGCAGAGCATGACCTACACAATCTTAATCGTAGAAGATGAGTATCTGGTAAGACAAGGCTTGAGCAAGTTGGTCAATGTAGCAGCCTACGATATGGAAATCATCGGTCAGGCAGAAAATGGAAGACAGGCTTGGGATTTAATTCAAAAGCAGGTGCCAGATATCATTTTAACCGATATCAATATGCCTCAGCTAAATGGCATCCAGTTGGCCAGTCTGGTCCGAGAAACCTATCCTCAGGTTCACCTAGTTTTTTTGACAGGTTACGACGATTTTGATTATGCCTTGTCTGCTGTCAAACTCGGTGTGGATGACTACTTGCTCAAGCCCTTTTCTCGTCAGGATATTGAAGAAATGTTAGGGAAAATCAAGCAAAAACTAGACAAGGAAGAAAAGGAAGAGCAGTTACAAGATTTACTGACCGATAAGTTTGAAGGAAACATAGCCCAGAAGATCCAGTCCCATCTAGCTGATAGCCAATTCAGTTTAAAGAGCTTGGCCAGTGACTTGGGTTTTAGTTCGACTTATCTGAGCTCCTTGATTAAGAAAGAGCTGGGCCTGCCTTTTCAGGATTATTTGGTGCGCGAACGTGTCAAGCAAGCCAAGCTCTTGCTTCTGACCACGGATTTAAAGATTTATGAGATCGCAGAAAAGGTTGGTTTTGAAGATATGAACTACTTTACCCAACGCTTTAAACAGATTGCAGGTGTGACGCCTCGTCAGTTTAAGAAGGGGGAAGGTCGATGAAGCGTTCTTCTCTTTTAGTCAGAATGGTTATTTCCATCTTTCTGGTCTTTCTCATTCTCCTAGCTCTGGTCGGGACTTTCTATTATCAATCTAGTTCATCAGCTATTGAGGCCACTATTGAGGGCAATAGCCAAACGACCATCAGCCAGACTAGCCACTTTATTCAGTCTTATATCAAAAAATTAGAAACCACCTCTACCAGTTTGACCCAGCAGACGGATGTGTTAGCCTATGCTGAGAATCCCAGTCAAGACCAAGCCAAGGGAATCCGAGATCTGTTTTTGACTATCTTAAAGGCAGACCAGGACTTGAAAACGGTGGTACTGGTCACCAAATCTGGTCAGGTTATTTCTACAGATGACAGTGTGCAGATGAAAACTTCCTCTGATATGATGGCCGAGGATTGGTACCAAAAGGCCATTCATCAGGGAGCTAAGCCAGTTTTGACACCAGCTCGTAAATCAAACAGTCAGTGGGTCATTTCTGTCACTCAAGAACTTGTTGATGCAAAGGGAGCCAATCTTGGCGTGCTTCGTTTGGACATTTCCTACGAAACTCTGGAAGCCTATCTCAACCAACTCCAGTTGGGCCAGCAGGGCTTTGCCTTTATCATCAATGAAAACCATGAATTTGTCTACCATCCTAAACACACAGTCTATAGCTCAGCGAGTGAAATGGAGGCTATGAAACCCTACATCGAGACGGGGCAGGGCTATACGCTAGATCATCAATCCTACGTTAGTCAGGAAAAGATTGCAGGAACAGATTGGACGGTTATAGGCGTGTCTTCGTTGGAGAAGTTAGACCAGGTTCGAAGTCAACTCATGTGGACCTTGCTTGGTGCTAGTGCCTTATCTCTTCTTGCCTGTTTCTGCTTGGTATGGTTCAGTCTCAAACGCTGGATTGCCCCTTTGAAGGACCTGAGAGAAACCATGCTGGAAATTGCTTCTGGTACACAAAATCTGCGTGCTAAGGAAGCTGGCGCCTATGAACTGAGAGAAGTGACTCGCCAGTTCAATGCCATGCTGGATCAAATTGACCAGTTGATGGCAGATGTGCGCAGGCAGGAAGAAGCGACCCGGCAGTATGAACTTCAAGCATTGTCGAGTCAGATTAATCCTCATTTCCTCTACAATACTTTGGACACTATCATCTGGATGGCTGAGTTTCAGGATAGTCAGCGAGTGGTTCAGGTGACCAAGTCCTTGGCAACCTATTTCCGCTTGGCGCTCAATCAAGGAAAGGATTTGATTTCTCTTTCTGATGAAATCAATCATGTCCGCCAGTACCTCTTTATCCAGAAACAACGCTATGGTGATAAGCTGGAGTATGAGATTGCTGAAGATCCTGCTTTTGGTAACCTAGTCTTACCCAAGTTGGTGTTGCAACCTCTTGTAGAAAATGCTCTTTACCATGGCATCAAGGAGAAGGAAGGTCAGGGCCATATTAAAGTTTCTGTTCAGAAAAAGGATACAGGACTAGTCATCCGCATTGAGGATGATGGCATTGGCTTCCAATCTACTGGTGATAGTAGTCAAAGTCAGCTCAAACGTGGAGGAGTTGGTCTTCAAAATGTCGACCAACGCCTCAAACTTCATTTTGGAGAAAACTATCAGATGAAGATTGATTCTGTACCTTCAAAAGGGACGACGGTTGAAATATACATCAATAAAATAGAAACAAGTTAGCTCCCAGTCAATTCTGGGAGTTTTACTTTTAAAAATCAGAATGATTAGTTGGCCTTGATAAAATCAGTAAAAAAAGATATGATAGATAGTGACAAAAGAGGTATCAAGTATGAAGGAAAAAGACATTCAAAGAGCAACAAGCCAGATTGTAAAAGATGTATTAGAAAAGGCCAATTTGAAGCAAGGAGCTATTTTTGTTTTGGGCCTTTCTTCTAGTGAGGTGATAGGTGGCCAGATTGGCAAGGAATCCAGCCAAGAAATTGGGGAAATCATTGTGAAGACGATCCTAGATATCCTGGAAGGGAAAGGAATCCATCTAGCTGTTCAAGGATGTGAACATGTCAATCGTGCCCTCGTCGTCGAACGTCAGGTGGCAGAGCAGTTTGGGCTAGAAATCGTCAGTGTCCTTCCTACTCTTCATGCAGGAGGTTCAGGTCAGTTGGCGGCCTTCAAGTTTATGCAGGACCCTGTTGAAGTGGAGTTCATCACGGCTCATGCAGGGATTGATATCGGAGATACCGCAATTGCTATGCATGTCAAGCATGTGCAGGTTCCGATTCGGCCGGTACTACGTGAGATTGGGCACGCCCATGTAACGGCTTTAGCTAGCCGTCCAAAACTCATTGGTGGTGCGCGTGCACAGTATCCTGAAGACTTCATAAGAAAGTCATAAGTGGGCTGAAAGTTATCGTAAGTTAGAGATATTTCAAGTATGTAGAGGTAAAAGGTTGGAAAATTGTGTTTATATTGTTTCAGGTCCCCCAGGCGTTGGAAAGAGCACTGTCAGCAAAGAGTTGGCCTATTCTTTTGACAAAAGTGCAGTTATAGAGGGCGACATGATTTACTTAATGATTAAAGGAGGTCTCGTAGCTCCTTGGGAGGATGATGGATTTTTCATGGATTTATTCTGGGATAATATCATCAGTCTGACCAATAATTTCTTGGATCGTGGCATTACTGTCGTGATAGAGTATGTCATATTTGAAGAGCAACTGAAGAAAATTGCAGCCTTCTTAAAAGAAAAACGAATTAAGCTAAAATATTGTGTTCTAATGGCTCAAGAAGAAACCTTGAAAGATAGGGATTCTTCTCGAAAAGAAATTGAGAGAACAGGCGATTTATCAATCCAAGCAAGAAATGAGTTTCTAGCTAAAAATAGTGAGAAACATCATTTTCTATTCACAGATGATTTAGATGTCAAGGAAACGGTAAACATCATTAAAACTTCAAATCAATTTTTAATTTCTGAACAGTAAAAGACAGGGAGAGTAAGGGTACAGAAACCAAGACTCTCCCTGTTTTTTTGTTGAATTCTTGTGCAAAGTACTCCAAACAAGACCATCTTTTACAAGAAGAAGGGATGCTATCTGATGGAAAATTGCCAAAAGTAGAAAAAACCAATTTAGAGAAGATTTTTAGTTATAGAAATCAGTAAACAAAGCTGGATTTAGCTGTTCTAGGTCCGCCTTTTTGTGCTATACTTAAGATATGCATAGAAAAACAGTGATTGATTTTAGGGCTTTGGGCGAGAGATACACTTTTACCCAGCCGATCAAAGAGTTAAAAACGAGAGATTTATCAGAAGTGGCGGACTTGCTGGCACAAGTGGAAAGCTACCAAGAGCAAGTAACGGATACCGTAGAAACATTGGATGAGAGGGATTTTAACCAGCATAACGGGGTCTAAACTAGGACGACCTTTATCTTCAGAATAAGTATCTGCGACTAAGTCATAGATGAAGGAAAAATCGACCACTTGCTCAACCTGACGAAGAAAATGGGCTTGCGGAACGAGTTTATCTAGCGTGTAAAAACCAACTTGATTGCGGTTATATTCGAGATTTTCTTTGTGAAACATAGGGAACACTTCACAACTTTTCTTACCTCTATTATACGACTTTACACAAAGAAAAGCCCTTAGAAATTTGTAGTCTAAGGACTTTGTCTTCAATCTGAGGAGCTTAACTTCTTTTTTTGTGTTAAATTTAGTCAAAATAAATAAGCGTAGCAGACTTCTTACAAATTTTTTCTTTTGTAGTAAAATAAGATTAGAATTTTGTGAAAGTAGGTAATTCGTTGGAGTCGATTATATTTCTAGTATCCGTTTTTTTAGCAGGAATCCTGTCCTTCTTTTCACCTTGCATCTTCCCTTTGCTACCTGTCTATGCTGGTATTCTGCTAGATGATCAGGGAAATTCGAAAAGCTTTCGCTTTTTTGGAAGAGACGTTGCATGGTCAGGCTTAATTCGGACCCTGTGCTTTATTGCAGGAATCTCCCTCATTTTCTTTATTTTGGGATTTGGTGCTGGATTCCTAGGGCACATGCTCTATGCAGACTGGTTTCGTTATGCTATGGGGACAGTCATTGTCCTTTTAGGCCTTCACCAGATGGAAATCTTGCATTTTAATAAACTGGAAGTTCAAAAGACAGTCACCTTCAAACAATCAAAGTCTAATCACTATCTGTCAGCCTTTTTGCTTGGGATAACCTTTAGTTTTGGTTGGACCCCTTGTATCGGACCAGTTTTGAGTTCGGTCTTGGCTCTTGCAGCTTCTGGAGGGAATGGTGCTTGGCAAGGAGCCTTACTAACCTTAGTGTACACATTGGGAATGGCCCTTCCTTTCCTTGTTCTGGCCTTGGCTTCGGGATGGATCATGCCCTATTTTAGCAAATTAAAACCCCATATGATCCTACTAAAGAAAATCGGGGGAGCTTTGATTATTTTGATGGGATTATTATTAATACTAGGGCAGTTAAATGCCTTGTCAGGAATTCTTGGATAAAAGGAGAAAAAGATGAAAAAAGTTATTTTTGCTGGATTGAGCCTCATGTCTTTATTTTTATTGATTGCCTGTGGTGAAAAAGAAAACAAACAAACGGAAAGTCCCAAACAGTCTACTGTACAGCAAATCGCAGTCGGTAAGGATGCGCCAGACTTCACCTTGCAGTCTATGGATGGCAAAGAAGTCAAGTTATCAGACTATAAAGGGAAAAAGGTCTATTTAAAATTCTGGGCTTCTTGGTGTGGACCTTGTCGAAAGAGTATGCCTGAGTTGATGGAATTAGCTGCAAAACAAGATCGAGATTTTGAAATCCTAAGTGTTGTCGCACCAGGGCTACAAGGTGAAAAAACAGTTCAAGACTTTCCAAAATGGTACCAAGAACAAGGATACAAGGATATACCAGTTTTATATGATACGAAAGCAACTACCTTCCAAGCCTACCAAATTCGTAGTATTCCAACAGAATACTTAATTGACAGCCAAGGAAAAATCGGAAAAATCCAATTTGGTGCCATTAGCAATACTGATGCTGAAGCAGCTTTTAAAGAGATGAAATAGAAAAATCGCGAAAACTCGCGATTTTTTTATAGTTTTTCATTGATAAAGCGGATGAATTGATTCCACCAAACTTTTAAGAAGAAGGCTTTTTCAACTTTCTTTTCAGCGACCATTTCAAAAGAAGGTTTTTCAGAAGTGAGATAACCTTGACCGACCAAATCTTGGTCATCATAGGTTAGATGACCAACAACAGTTTCAGCTTCTAGTGGCGCTGTCTCGGCCTTGGTTTTTGGAGTAAACTGCAGGCTTGATGATGCTCGACTTCCCAATCGTTGTATGACAGTGATATCAGATTTAGCAACAGCAGTTACGGTATCTTCCTTCCCATCAAGTACAGAAACTTTGCTATCTTTGTAGGCTTCTCCCTTCTGGACAATTGTTTTGAGAGCATAATTAGATGTTATATAGTCCAAAAGAGAAGAAGTAGCAGTAAAGCGAGCGTAAGGATTGCTGTTTTGCTGGTCAGCGTTTAAAACAACTGTGATGATTCGCATACCTTTTTCGGTAGTTGTTCCAACGAAAGAAGCACCTGCCTTGTCTGTTGTACCAGTTTTGAGCCCATCAACTCCACCTCGATATGCTGGCATCCCTTCCAACATATAGTTAGTAGAGTGAATTTCCATACCAGCAAATGTTGATGAAGATTTCTTGGTTATTTCTAAAACTTGAGGGTAATCTCTGATGAGGTTTCGAGCGATGATTGCAACATCGTAGGCACTCAACTTGTTTTCATCGTCTTTTTTAGAACCAGGATAGATATTATCGCCAAGGGTTTCATTATTTAAACCAGTCGTGTTTACAATAGTTGCATCTTGGATTCCCCATTCAAGAAGTTTCGCCCTCATCTTGTCAACGAAGTCTTTCTCTGAACCAGCAATTTTTTCAGCAAGAGCAATGGCTGCACTATTGGCACTTGATACTAGAGTTGCTTCCAATAATTGTTCCACTGTATACTTGCGCGCTTCCATAGGAACATTACTAGCCTCAGAATTGGTTGTAAGTTGGTATGGATAGTCAGAGATATCAACTGGGGTAGATAGGCTAATTGTACCTTGCTCCAGAGCTTCATAAACCAAATAAACTGTAACCAGTTTCGTAATAGAAGCAATTTCTACAGGCTGATTTGCATCTTTCTCGTAGAGGATTTTTCCAGTGTTTGCTTCAACAGCGATGGCATGCTTGGCAGCAACATCAAAATCTTGCGCAGATACAGTAGGAATGGCTGTACCAAAAATGATAAGAGTTAGTAAGGATAAAATTATTTTCTTCATAGTAGTTTTATTCTATCACAAAGCGAAAAAATATTCTCGTTTTTATAGCAAAGCCATCTTATCTTTTTGAAGAATTATGGTAAAATAGAAAGAAGGAGGCGCCTATGTTCCGTAGAAACAAGTTATTTTTTTGGACAGCTGAAATTTTACTATTAACTCTTATTTTCTACCTTTGGAGGGAGATGGGAGCGATTGTCACACCTTTTGTGATGGTAGCTAATACCATTATGATTCCATTTTTGCTCGGAGGATTTTTCTATTACCTGACAAATCCCATCGTAACATTTTTAGAAAAGAAATGTAAAGTCAATCGTTTGATAGGTGTGCTCATCACTCTTTGTGCTTTGATTGGTACAATAGTAGTAGGGGTAGTCTACTTGCTACCGATTTTGATCAATCAGTTGACAAGCTTGATTATTTCTAGCCAGAATATCTATAGCCGTTTGCAAGATTTGATATATGATTTATCAATGAATCCAATCTTTCAAAATATTGATATTCAAAAAACCATTCAACAGTTGAATTTATCCTACGTTGATATTTTACAAAACATTCTCAACAGTGTGAGCAATAGTTTAGGCAGCGTTCTTTCAGCCTTGTTTAGTACTGTTTTGATTCTCATTATGACACCAGTCTTTTTGATTTATTTCTTGCTTGATGGTCATAAGTTCCTCCCGATGTTGGAACGAACAGTCCTAAAACATGATAAATTAAACTTCTCCAGTCTCTTGAAGAATTTGAACGCTACTGTAGCACGTTATATAAGTGGAATTGCGATTGATGCTGTCATAATCGGATGTTTGGCCTATGTTGGTTATAGTGTTATTGGCTTGAAGTACGCCTTAGTCTTTGCTATTTTTTCTGGCATTGCCAATCTGATTCCCTATGTTGGTCCAAGTATCGGTCTGATTCCCATGATTATTGCCAATGTCTTTACTGATCCGCACAGAGTTCTCATTGCAGTAATTTATATGCTGATTATCCAACAAGTGGATGGGAATATCCTCTACCCTCGTATCGTTGGAGGGGTTATGAAGGTTCATCCAATCACCATTCTGGTCCTTCTCTTACTTTCTAGCAATATTTATGGTGTTATCGGAATGATTGTAGCAGTACCAACCTATTCTATCCTAAAAGAAATTACGAAGTTCTTGGCGAAATTATATGAAAATCATAAAGAAGCTAAAGAAAAAGAACTGGAAAAATCAGAATCAATCTAAAAATCAGGGAGACCTGATTTTTTTTGATAAAAAGACTTGAGGTTAGACTGGTCAAAAGTGTTTTAAATGATTCTGTTGGAGAAGGAAAAGAATGGGAAATTATGAGATTTAGAATAATTCACAAAATGTGTGTAAAACACTTGCAATTTAGCTGAAATTTGATAAAATAGTAAGGAAAGTTAGACTGTATTGCCTACTGTCTATCTATAAAATATATTTTATTGGAGGCTTTTACTCAAATGGCAAAAGAAAAATACGATCGTAGTAAACCACACGTTAACATTGGTACTATCGGACACGTTGACCACGGTAAAACTACCCTAACTGCAGCTATCACAACTGTTTTGGCACGTCGCTTGCCTTCAGCAGTTAACCAACCTAAAGACTATGCGTCTATCGATGCTGCTCCAGAAGAACGCGAACGCGGTATCACTATCAACACTGCGCACGTTGAGTACGAAACTGAAAAACGTCACTACGCTCACATCGACGCTCCAGGACACGCGGACTACGTTAAAAACATGATCACTGGTGCCGCTCAAATGGACGGAGCTATCCTTGTAGTAGCTTCAACTGACGGACCAATGCCACAAACTCGTGAGCACATCCTTCTTTCACGTCAGGTTGGTGTTAAACACCTTATCGTCTTCATGAACAAAATTGACTTGGTAGACGACGAAGAATTGCTTGAATTGGTTGAAATGGAAATCCGTGACCTCTTGTCAGAATACGACTTCCCAGGTGACGATCTTCCAGTTATCCAAGGTTCAGCTCTTAAAGCTCTTGAAGGTGACTCTAAGTACGAAGACATCATCATGGAATTGATGAACACTGTTGATGAGTACATCCCAGAACCAGAACGTGACACAGACAAACCATTGCTTCTTCCAGTCGAAGACGTATTCTCAATCACTGGACGTGGTACAGTTGCTTCAGGACGTATCGACCGTGGTACTGTTCGTGTTAACGACGAAATCGAAATCGTTGGTATCAAAGAAGAAACTCAAAAAGCAGTTGTTACTGGTGTTGAAATGTTCCGTAAACAACTTGACGAAGGTCTTGCCGGAGATAACGTAGGTGTCCTTCTTCGTGGTGTTCAACGTGATGAAATCGAACGTGGACAAGTTATCGCTAAACCAGGTTCAATCAACCCACACACTAAATTTAAAGGTGAAGTTTACATCCTTACTAAAGAAGAAGGTGGACGTCACACTCCATTCTTCAACAACTACCGTCCACAGTTCTACTTCCGTACTACTGACGTTACAGGTTCAATCGAACTTCCAGCAGGTACTGAAATGGTAATGCCTGGTGATAACGTGACTATCGACGTTGAGTTGATCCACCCAATCGCCGTAGAACAAGGTACTACATTCTCTATCCGTGAGGGTGGACGTACTGTTGGTTCAGGTATGGTTACAGAAATCGAAGCTTAATTCGATTAAGTTCCCAGAAGAACAATTATTTAAGTCAGACACTAAAAGAATCTTGCTTTGCAAGGTTCTTTTTTAGTTCTATTTTTGTAAGAAGCCCTCTACTATAGCGATATGATAGATTTTTTGGTATAATAAAAGTTATGGAAATCGAAAAAACCAATCGCATGAATGCGCTTTTTGAATTTTATGCTGCGCTTTTGACGGACAAGCAGATGAACTATATAGAGCTTTATTATGCAGATGATTACAGTCTTGCTGAGATTGCTGAAGAGTTCGGTGTCAGTCGTCAAGCCGTTTATGACAATATCAAGCGGACAGAAAAGATTCTAGAAGATTATGAGATGAAATTGCACATGTATTCGGACTACATTGTCCGCAGTCAGATTTTTGATCAGATCTTGGAGCGCTATCCCAAGGATGACTTTCTGCAGGAGCAGATAGAAGTTTTAACAAGCATTGATAATAGAGAATAAGAGGAAGAAAAATGGCATTTGAAAGTTTAACGGAACGTTTGCAGAACGTCTTTAAAAATCTACGTAAAAAAGGAAAAATCTCTGAGGCGGATGTCCAAGAAGCAACCAAAGAAATTCGTTTGGCCTTGCTTGAATCCGACGTTGCTTTGCCTGTTGTAAAGGACTTTATCAAGAAGGTTCGTGAACGTGCAGTCGGACACGAGGTCATTGATACCCTCAATCCTGCCCAACAGATTATTAAAATCGTTGACGAGGAACTGACAGCTGTTTTAGGTTCTGATACGGCAGAGATTATCAAGTCACCTAAGATTCCTACAATTATCATGATGGTCGGTTTGCAGGGGGCTGGTAAAACAACCTTTGCTGGTAAACTGGCCAACAAACTCAAGAAGGAAGAAAATGCCCGTCCTTTGATGATTGCGGCGGATATCTATCGTCCAGCAGCCATCGATCAGTTGAAAACACTTGGACAGCAGATAGATGTGCCTGTTTTCGCTCTTGGTACTGATGTTCCAGCGGTTGAGATTGTTCGTCAAGGTTTGGAGCAAGCACAAGCCAATCACAACGACTATGTCTTGATTGATACGGCAGGTCGTTTGCAAATTGATGAGCTCCTCATGAATGAGCTTCGTGACGTAAAAGCCTTGGCTCAACCAAACGAAATTCTGCTCGTAGTTGATGCCATGATTGGTCAGGAAGCAGCTAATGTTGCTCGTGAATTCAATGCTCAGTTAGAAGTGACTGGGGTTATCCTTACCAAGATTGATGGGGATACTCGTGGCGGTGCTGCTTTGTCCGTTCGCCATATCACTGGTAAACCAATCAAGTTCACTGGTACAGGTGAAAAGATTACAGATATCGAAATCTTCCACCCAGACCGTATGTCAAGCCGTATCCTTGGTATGGGGGATATGTTGACCTTGATTGAGAAAGCTTCTCAAGAATACGATGAGCAAAAAGCCCTTGAAATGGCTGAGAAGATGCGTGAAAACACCTTTGATTTCAATGATTTCATCGCTCAATTGGATCAGGTGCAAAATATGGGGCCAATGGAAGACTTGCTCAAGATGATTCCAGGTATGGCTAACAATCCGGCCCTTCAAAATATGAAGGTGGATGAGCGCCAGATTGCTCGTAAACGTGCTATCGTGTCTTCGATGACACCTGAAGAACGTGAAAATCCTGATTTGTTAAATCCAAGTCGTCGTCGTCGTATCGCTGCTGGATCTGGAAATACTTTTATCGAAGTGAATAAATTCATCAAAGACTTTAACCAGGCCAAACAGCTCATGCAAGGTGTCATGTCTGGGGATATGAACAAGATGATGAAGCAGATGGGCATCAATCCAAATAACCTTCCCAAAAATATGCCAAATATGGGAGGAATGGATATGTCTGCCCTTGAAGGAATGATGGGACAGGGTGGTATGCCAGATATGTCAGCTCTCGGAGGAGCTGGAATGCCAGATATGAGCCAGATGTTTGGTGGTGGACTCAAGGGTAAAATTGGTGAATTTGCCATGAAACAGTCTATGAAACGCATGGCCAACAAAATGAAAAAAGCTAAGAAAAAACGCAAATAAAAAAGGAAAGCAGAAGTGCTTTCCTTTTTTATATAAAATATGTACTTTCTATGATTAGGCAATTTTCTTAATCGAAAAATTGATTAAATAGAAAGAGAGATTTCAAATCCTTGCAGCCATTCGGATTTTACTGTGATGTCGATTTTTAAAGCATCTGCTAATTGTTTGACCAGATAGAGGCCCATGCCTGTTGATTTTTTCCTTGTGTCTCCCGAGTCTCCTGTAAAGCCTTTTTCAAAGATATGAGGGAGGTCGCAAGCTTTAACTCCACAGCCATTATCCCTAATAATCAGACTTGTACGTCCCTTGTCTTTTGACATAGAAATGCTGAGTTCGGGCTTGTCAGAGCTATATTTAAGGGCATTGGCGAGGATTTGAGAGAGGATAAATTCAAAACTGCGTTGATCAGTGTAGCAAGTTCCTTGTATATTTTCTAGCTGAATCGTAAAATTCTTTTCTTTGAGTAAGGGATCAAAGTTTTCCAAGAGATCTTGGATACACTCTTTTAGGTCAAGGTCTTCAAATAGAAAATCATTTTTCTCACTTTTTACCCTGTAATAGAATAGGATTTGTGACACATTTCCTTGGATTTGATTTTTCACATAGTCCAACTTAAAAGCTGTATCTTCAGGCAGCTGGTCACTTTGATTGTCCAAAAGGAGGGAAAGAAGCGATAGAGGGAGTTTAATCTCATGCGCCCATTTTTCAACATAGTCCTCGTACTCGGCTAGTAATGAGTTGAGTTTTCCTATTTCAGCCTGCTTTTGATAAAGTGTATCTGCCATTTGTTCAATGCTTTCTTTCTCCGAGGCACTTGATAAATGCAATAATTCAAGCTCAGTATCCGTCTTAGGATTGGCTATGAAGGCTTTATAGGCAGCAGATTTTTTTCTTTCTTTTCTTATCAGTAGGAATGATAGGATGAAAAAGAGCAGGACGGTGGCTAAAATATAGAGAAGGATGAGGGCTTGAAACATTCTCACATCTGAAAGCCAAAGCAGGATAGCTGTAAATAGATCAAATGCTAAGAGAACAAGTAACCAAGGCAGATAAGTAGCTAGATATTTTAGATTATGTTTCATCTGGACTTACCTCTTCTAGCTTGTAACCAATACCTCTGACGGACTTGACTTGAAGGGCAATGCCAGCCTGTTTCATCACCTTTTTCAGCCTTGCAATATTTACTTGAAGGGCATTCTCATCGATGAACTCAGTTGTATTCCACAGTTTCATGCTTAGTTCTTCTTTTGTGACGACAGAATCAGTTGTCACTAATAAGGTTTCTAACAATTTCCCTTGATTTTGAGGGAGTAAAATCGAATGTCCGTTGATATAAAGGGTATAGGTCTGTCTATCCAGCAGGAAATTATCTTTTTCAAGCAGATTTTGTCTGCCTTCATAGCGTTTCAAGATGTTTTCTATACGAGCCAAGAATCTTTCTTTTTTGAAAGGTTTTGTTAAGTACTCGTCTGCCCCTAATTTTAGGGCGTAGATCTCATCTTTTAGTTGTTCACGGGAGGTGAGAACCAATATGGGCACAGAGCGTTTTGACTTGAGATTTTTACAAATTTGAAAACCTGTTTCTCCCGGCAAATTCAAATCCAGTATGATTAGATCCGTATCGTATTGCAGCACTTGCTGGCTTGTATCTTTGAAGTCAGTCAACTTATCAACTTGATAACCCGCTTTCTCTAACAAGATGACAATTTCATCTCGAATCAAGGCTTCATCCTCAATAACCAGAATATGCTTCATATCGGTTCCTCCTTTTCCTAATTTATTCTACCTTATTCATCTCTTTTGGGTTCCATTAAGGACAATAAGTACTTGTTGCTATTTTTCTTTACAATTCTGATATAGATGACTTCAAAGCCTGCTAAGAGCAGTATTATCAGCATGGCTGTGATAAATTTCTGCCCCATGACCATTCTTGCACTGGCTGGTACTATTCCTGTGAGGAGGGAACTCACACCGAAGCTACTACTGATAAGTGCAAGGGCTATTGGTAGACCGAAATACCAGTTGATTTGCTTTTCTGACGATTTACAAAGAGTTTCATAGCTGGCTCCGAGATGGATCAAGGTTTGGTATCGTCTGTAGGATTGTCTCTGCCCCATCAAAAATTGAACGCCGATGATTGTATTTGCCACAACAAGGAAAATGATAGCCAGATAGATAGTGACATAGCTGGCAGAGATAATGTAAAATAATTGTCTTCCCATATTTTGTATATAGCTTTCATAGCCAAGAGGGGTTTGATTTAGCTTTTCATTGGTATCTGAGATAGCTCTCATCAAGCCTTTTTCTTTGACCAGCTCAGGAGCCAAGATACCGCTGACATAGTTCGAATAGTGACCGTTTGTATAGCTCATAAAGGTCTCATCTGGGACTATGAGGGCAACAGAGAGGGTTATTTCACGATCCGTTACGATTGGTAAAGACTGTACCTCTCCAATCAATTTCACATCATTTTCCATGACTTTGATTTGAGGCTTCGTCTTCAGAACAGAGTTGACGAGACTTTCATCTGGGAGAAAATCTTTCCCTATATACAAGTAGGCTTCCTTGCTAGTTAATTCTAGAGGAGGGAGATTGGCAGCCTTTCTAAGTTCATTGTATTCGGAAATTGGCATGAGGTGGGAATTAGTAGACTGTTTAAATATATGGAGCAAAATTTCCTTGTTCTTGCTGCCTTTTTGCTTTTTCAACTCCTTGATGACCTCTTCGAAGGACACGGACTCGTGTTCTTTAGGCATGCCCACTTTGATTTGCAGAATCTTTGAAAACTGTGGTGCTAGTCCGGCAGCTTCAAGCTCTTTTTTTACTGTATTCACATCAAGATTTTCATCTGCTTCAAGCTTGTTACCTCTAAAGGTATAATCTAAGACATGAGCCTGATTGCCTGAATTGCCACTTGCAATGGCAACTCCTGCTCCAAAGAGGCATAAGGCAGAGAAGATTAAGAGCGAGCAGATGGCCAGTATAGTTGAGCGTTGGATAACTAATTCCTGAATCTGTCTAAAATTATAGGTATGAAGTTTTCGATTGCTTCCAAGATTGAGCAAAATATCTATAAATAAACGCATACCAAAGAAGAGTAGGATAGTTCCTAGAGTTCCCAAGAGAACAGTGATGCCCATGGTTATGACACTTTCCCAAGCTCGTCCACTCATACCCAAGTAATAGGCTGTTCCTAGAAGCAAAATTCCGAGGACGGAAGCAAGAAGGTACATACCCTTGGGGAGTACTTTCTTCATACCGGAAGGAGAATAGGATAGCAGGTTTCCAATTTCTTTATTGGCCGTCTGTGCACTTAAAAGAACAAAGACAGCTAATTTTACGGCTAGGAAACCGATGACTGTATAGAGTAGAGCTGTGGTAGATAGAGAAAATTGATGCTCAATAATCCCTAGTCCCACAATTTTAGCGGTTATTAGACTAATCAGTTCTGAAATCAAGATGGAAATAGGAAGTCCTATTCCAAGGGCAAGGACACTGTTTCTCAAATCCTCGAGCAGAAGTAGCAAGAACAGTTTGCTTCTTCGCATGCCTAGTGTGAGATAGACACCAAATTCATGTTTTCTCCTTTCCATCTGCATACTGCTTGCGAAGTAGACTAGAAAAAAGAGAATAAAGAGGGTTGCCACATAAAGAATGGGAATCATGCTAAAGAGTTTATTTACAGCGTCACTCTCTATTTGTTTTAGAAAGATCATTACATCTTGATGGGATAAAGAAAGGATGATGTAAAAGGAGATAATAGAAAGAACCATGGAACTGAAGTACAAGCCATTATTCTTTCGATCCCTCTTGCTATTTCTTGAGACTAATTTAGAAAACATTGCCATCACCTCCAGCTAGCGCTGCCATGACCTTTAGTATTCTGTGGTAGAAATCTTCTTGACTTTCTCTTGGATAATCGCGTCGAATTTCATGGAATAGTTTTCCGTCTCGGATAAACAAGATGCGGTTGCAAAAGCTGGCTGCAACTGAGTCGTGGGTCACCATGAGAATGGTGGTTGCTTCCACTTGATTCATTTCAGATAGTTTTTGCATCAAAATGCTTGCATTTTTTGAATCCAAAGCTCCTGTGGGCTCATCCGCAAATACAATCTTAGGGTCTAAAATCAAAGCACGCGCAGCAGCTACCCTTTGCCGTTGACCACCTGATAATTGAGAAGGGAACTTATCCAGAAGTTCAGAAATATCCAGATATTGGGAAAGTAATTCTAACCGAACCTTGCTTTCGTTGGAATCGACCTTGTGCAAAGACAAGGGAAGTAAAATATTTTCTTTGGCTGTAAGATTGTCCAAAAGCTCAAAATTCTGAAAGAGGTAGCCAATTTCCTTACCACGATAATCAGCTAACTGACTACCTTTTAACTGACCTAAATCCTTTTCTTGCATTTGAATGGAACCGTCAGTTGGCTTGATGATAGTGGCGAGACAGTTAAGAAGGGTTGTTTTCCCAGAGCCGCTACTCCCCATAATTCCTAAGAACTCACCTTTTACAACTTGAAAAGATATGCCGTTCAAGGCCTTGGTGATATTCGGTTCTTTTCCATAATGCTTTTTTAATGATTCTACTCGTAAAATGGTTTCCATGTGAAACACCTCCATCTTTTGTTACTTTCATTATAATATGAATCAGAGTAGAATAACACTTACGGATGATGTAAGAAATCTTTATCGCTGACTTTTATAGTCAGGTTATTAGACTTATACTTACTATATTATAGCATGGTTTCAGAGATTTAAAAAGAGGAGTAGAGGTTGAGAACAATCCTTTTTTCAAAATTTCTGATTTTGAAAACGTGAAATAAAAAGCCTTAGAAACATTGATTTCTAGGCTTTTTTAACTCATTAACTCTACTCCCACTCAACGGTTGCTGGTGGTTTACTTGTAATGTCGTAGACGATACGGTTAACGTGGTCTACTTCGTTTACGATACGTACAGAGATTTTTTGAAGGACTTCCCAAGGGATCTTGGCAAAATCAGCTGTCATACCATCGATAGAAGTAATGGCACGAATGGCGATTGTGTAGTCGTAAGTACGACCGTCACCCATAACACCGACTGAACGAACGCCTGTGTTGACAGTGAAGTATTGCCAGATATCACGGTCAAGACCTGCTTTGGCGATTTCTTCACGAAGGATAGCATCAGACTCACGAACAGTTTCAAGTTTTTCCTCAGTGATTTCACCCATGACACGGATAGCAAGTCCTGGTCCAGGGAATGGTTGGCGCCATACGATGTGGTCTGGCATACCAAGTTCTGTACCAAGGGCACGAACTTCGTCCTTGTAAAGAGTGTTGAGTGGTTCGATGAGTTCAAACTGCATGTCTTCTGGAAGACCACCTACGTTGTGGTGTGACTTGATAGTTTGAGCAGTATCTGTACCAGACTCAATCACGTCAGTGTAAAGCGTTCCTTGAGCAAGGAATTTTACATCTTTTAGCTTGCTTGCTTCGTCATCAAAGACATAAACAAACTCATTACCGATGATTTTACGTTTTTGTTCAGGGTCAGAAACGCCAGCAAGTTTGTCAAGGAAGCGTTTTGCAGCGTCTGCTTTGACGATATTCAAACCAAACTTACCACCAAGCATGTCCATAACTTGGTCAGCTTCCCCTTTACGGAGAAGACCGTGGTCTACAAAGATACAGATCAATTGATCACCGATTGCTTTTTGAAGAAGAACTCCAACGACAGAAGAGTCAACACCACCTGATAGACCGAGAAGAACACGCTTGTCACCTACAGTTTCACGGATTTTCTTGATCTGCATATCGATAAAGTTGTCCATTGACCAATCACCCTTAGCTTTACAGATGTTAAGGGCAAAGTTGCGAAGTATATCATTCCCATATACAGAATGGCGAACTTCTGGGTGGAATTGGATACCATAGATGTGCTTGTCAGGGTTTTCAATAGCTGCATAAGGACAGTCTGCAGAAGTTCCAGTACGAACGAAATCAGCTGGAATCTCTGTAACAGCATCGCCATGGCTCATCAAAACAATCTGTTCTTCAGGTGTCCCTTCAAAGAGGGCAGAAGTGGTATGAGTAAGTGGTGATTGGCCATACTCGCGGTTACCAGCATCACCTGCAGGGACAACTTTTCCTCCAAGTTTATGAGTTAAAAGTTGCATACCATAGCAGATTCCCAAAATTGGAATGCCAAGTTCAAAAATTTCTGGGTCAATATCAAATGAACCATCTTCGTATACAGAGTTTGGTCCACCAGAGAGGATGATCCCTACAGGGTTAATCGCACGAACCTCTGCGGCTGAGATTTTATGACTTTTTAACTCTGAAAAAACACCGATTTCACGAATACGGCGTGAAATTAGCTGGTTGTATTGGCTACCATAGTCCAGCACGATGATTTTTTCGACATCTTGCAAATCAGTTGAAATGTTGCTCATCTTTTTCCTTTCTCAAAAGAAATATCTTTTTCAATATTCTATCACAAATAGGGGCGAATTACCAACTAAACAAGGCAAAGTTTGACTTTTTCTTAGCAAATACGGTACAATAGAGAAAATATAGAAAAGAAGTGAAAATCATGTTACCAGCTTATATGAAAATCCATGACCAGATAAAGAAGGATATAGATGAGCATCATTGGAAAATCGGAGAGAGACTTCCAAGTGAGCGAGATTTAGCGGAACAGTTTCAGGTTAGTCGGATGACCTTGCGACAAGCTATCTCTCTCTTGGTTGAGGAAGGAGTTTTGGAGCGTCGTGTAGGAAGTGGAACCTTTGTTTCTAGTACTCGGGTCCAAGAAAAAATGCGGGGGACGACCAGTTTTACGGAGATTGTCAAATCTCAGGGGAAAGTTCCTTCCAGTCAACTCATTTCTTATAGAAGAACCATTCCCAACGAGCAGGAAGTGGCAAAGCTAGGCATTTCACCAACTGAAAATATCATCCGTATGGAACGGGTGCGTTACGCTGACCAAGTTCCGCTAGTCTATGAAGTCGCATCTATTCCTGAGAAATTTATTAAGGATTTCAAAAAAGAAGAAATCACCAGTCATTTCTTCCAAACCTTGCAGCAACATGGCTACCGGATTGGCAAATCCCAACAGACCATTTATGCAAGGTTGGCTAAGGAAAAAATTGCTCATTACTTGGAAATCGAAAAGGGGCATGCAATCTTGGCTTTGACTCAGGTGTCCTATCTAGATGATGGGACAGCTTTCGAATATGTAAAGAGTCAATACGTGGGCGAACGTTTTGAATTTTATCTTGAAAATAACTAGTCTAGAAAGACTAGTTTTTTGTTTTAGAAAAGATTAGAATTGTCAAAACAATCTGTCTAGGCTTGATTTTATTGCTTATTTACTATAAAATGAGAAGGAAAAACGTCAAACTTTTATATTGCAAATAGGAGAAAAAATGACAAAAACATTAAAACGTCCTGAGGTTTTATCACCTGCAGGGACTTTAGAAAAGCTAAAAGTAGCTGTTCAATATGGTGCGGATGCAGTCTTCATCGGTGGACAGGCCTATGGTCTTCGTAGCCGTGCAGGAAACTTCACCTTTGAACAGATGGAAGAAGGCGTGCAGTTCGCTGCTAAGTATGGTGCCAAGGTCTATGTGGCTGCTAACATGGTTATGCACGAAGGAAACGAAGCTGGTGCTGGAGAATGGTTCCGTAAGTTGCGCGACATCGGGATTGCGGCAGTTATCGTGTCAGATCCGGCCTTAATTATGATTGCAGCAACTGAAGCGCCTGGTCTTGAAATCCACCTCTCTACCCAAGCCAGTGCCACTAACTATGAAACGCTTGAGTTCTGGAAAGAACTGGGCTTGACTCGTGTCGTTTTGGCGCGTGAGGTTTCGATGGAAGAATTGGCAGAGATTCGCAAACGTACAGACGTTGAAATCGAAGCCTTTGTCCATGGAGCTATGTGTATTTCCTACTCAGGACGCTGTACGCTTTCAAACCACATGAGTATGCGTGATGCTAACCGTGGTGGTTGTTCACAGTCTTGCCGTTGGAAATACGACCTTTACGACATGCCATTTGGTCAAGAACGTAAGAGTCTGAAGGGTGAAATTCCAGAAGAATTTTCAATGTCTGCTGTTGATATGTCTATGATTGACCATATTCCAGATATGATCGAAAACGGTGTAGACAGTCTCAAGATTGAAGGTCGTATGAAATCCATCCACTATGTTTCAACTGTGACCAACTGTTACAAGGCGGCTGTAGATGCTTATCTCGAAAGTCCTGAGAAATTTGAAGCCATCAAACAAGACTTGGTGGACGAGATGTGGAAAGTTGCCCAACGTGAATTGGCAACAGGATTCTACTATGGTACGCCGTCTGAGAATGAGCAGTTATTTGGTGCGCGTCGTAAAATCCCTGAGTACAAGTTTGTCGCTGAAGTCGTTTCTTATGATGATGCGACCCAAACGGCAACCATCCGTCAACGGAATGTAATCAACGAAGGTGACCAAGTTGAGTTTTACGGCCCAGGTTTCCGTCATTTTGAAACCTATATCGAAGATCTTCATGATTCTAAAGGAAATAAAATCGACCGCGCTCCAAATCCAATGGAACTCTTGACAATCAAGGTTCCACAACCTGTTCAGGCAGGTGACATGGTCCGCGCTCTCAAGGAAGGTCTCATTAACCTCTATAAGGAAGACGGGACAAGTGTTACAGTTCGTGCCTAGATAAGGAAAAGTGAATGATTCAAGCGCATGGTTTATTTGTAGATGATGAAAGCAGGTGTGTTCACTATCATAGTGAAAAAGATATCGTTTCCCTCCAGTGCTATGAATGCAAGAAATACTACGCATGCTATCAGTGTCATAATGCTATGGAGACGCATATGTTTTCACCCTATCCCTTGGCGCTTTCTGAGGATCGACCGATTTTGTGTGGGGCTTGTAAGAGAACAATGACATTTCAAGAATATCAAAAACAGATAGCTTGTCCTTATTGCAGCATTCCATTTAATCCAGGTTGCAAACAACACTATTCCTATTATTTTAAATAAAATGAATTCATCCAAGTTTCAAACTTGGATTTTTTCACTTTGTTTCAGAAAACAAAGTGAAAGTGGAAAAACACTCGCTCTAAAATGAGAAATTTTTCTATATAATAGGATAAAAATGGCAAAAATAGAAATAAATTATCTGAAACGCTTTCAATGTGAGTAAAAAGTTGACAAAAACAAATTTTAGGACTAAACTAAGTAAGTAAATTTTAAATAAAAGGAGAATTCATCATGAATTTAACATTTTTCGGTCTTTGTCTTGCCTGTATGGGTGTATCCCTTGCAGAAGGTATGTTGATGAACGGTTTGTTCAAATCAGCTGCTCGCCAACCAGACATCATTCCACAATTGCGTAGCTTAATGATCATGGGGATTGCCTTTATTGAAGGAACATTCTTTGTAACTCTCGTATTTTCATTTATCATCAAATAAAGAGAAGTATAAAATGGAAAAGGGAGGATTCTAGATGGAAGAAAGTATCAATCCAACCATCAATATTGGTCCTGTTACCTTTGATTTGACCTTGACAGTATTGACCTTGCTGTCAGTAGTCGTTATTTTTGGCTTTATCTATTGGGCAAGTCGTAATATGACTGTAAAACCCAAAGGAAAGCAAAATGTACTGGAGTATCTCTATGACTTCGTAGTCGGATTTACAGAACCTAATGTAGGCTCACGGTACATGAAAGATTACTCACTCTTTTACTTGTGTTTATTTCTTTTTATGGTGATCGCAAACAATCTTGGTTTGATGGCAAAACTTCAAACTACAGATGGGACAAACCTTTGGACATCGCCAACTGCCAATCTTCAATTTGACTTGGCCTTGTCATTTGGAATTATCCTGATGACCCATATAGAAGGAATTCGTCGCCGTGGTGTTAAAAAGTATCTGAAAGGCTTTGTTACCCCAGGTTTTATGACACCGATGAATCTCCTTGAAGAAGTCACGAATTTCCTATCACTTGCTTTGCGGGTATTCGGAAATATCTTTGCCGGAGAAGTGATGGCTAGTCTGCTCATCACACTTTCTCATCAGGCTCTTTATTGGTATCCAGTCGCATTTGTTACCAATCTAGTCTGGACGGCGTTTTCTGTGTTTATTTCCTGTGTTCAGGCTTATGTATTCACAGTCTTGTCTTCTATGTATCTAGGAAATAAAATTAATGATGAAGAGTAGAAAGGAGTAACAGATGCACGTAACAGTAGGTGAATTAATTGGTAACTTTATTTTAATCGCTGGCTCTTTTATCCTTTTGATTGTCTTAGTTAAGAAATATGCGTGGTCAAACTTGACAAGTGTCTTCGAAGAAAGGGCAAATAAAATTGCTGCTGATATTGATGGAGCTGAACAAGCTCGTCAAAAAGCAGAAACTCTTGCCCAAAAACGTGAAGATGAATTGGCTGGTAGTCGCAACGAAGCCAAAACAATCATTGAAAATGCTAAAGAGACTGCAGAGAAGAGTAAAGCAGATATTCTGGCAGATGCTAAAGTAGAAGCAGGTCGCTTAAAAGAGAAGGCGAATCAAGAAATTGCTCAGAATAAAGCTGAAGCTTTGCAAAGTGTTAAGGGCGAGGTGGCAGATTTGACGATTAGTCTCGCTGGTAAAATCATCTCAAAAAACCTTGACAGTCATGCTCATAAGGAACTCATTGATCAGTATATCGATCAGCTAGGAGAAGCCTAATGGACAAGAAAACAGCAAAGGTCATTGAAAAGTACAGCATGCCTTTTGTCCAATTAGTGATTGAAAAAGGAGAAGAGGACCGGATTTTTTCAGACTTGGATCAAATCAAGCAAGTCGCAGAAGAAACGGGCTTACCTTCTTTTTTAGCTCAGGTGGCAGTTGATGAGTCTGATAAGGAAAAAACAGTTGGTTTTTTTCAAGACTCTGTCTCACCTTTAATGCAAAACTTTATTCAGGTTCTGATTTACAATCACAGAGCAAATCTTTTTTATGATATCATTGTTGATTGTTTGAATCGTCTTGAAAGAGAAACCAATCATTTTGTAGTCACGATTTCTTCAGCTCATCCTTTAACGGACGAACAGAAGAAACGTTTGCTTCCCTTGATAGAGAAAAAAATGTCTCTGAAAGTACGGAGTATTAAAGAACAAATTGATGAAGGACTCATTGGTGGTTTTGTCATTTTTGCTAATCACAAGACAATTGATGTGAGTATTAAACAACAACTTCGAGTTGTTAAAGAAAATTTGAAATAGAAAGTGGTGTTCTTTTGGCAATTAACGCACAAGAAATCAGCGCTTTAATTAAGCAACAAATTGAAAATTTCAAACCCAATTTTGATGTGTCTGAAACAGGTGTTGTAACCTATATCGGGGACGGAATTGCGCGTGCTCACGGTCTTGAAAATGCCATGAGTGGAGAGCTGTTGATTTTTGAAAATGGCTCTTATGGGATGGCGCAAAATCTGGAGTCTACAGACGTTGGGATTATCATCCTTGGAGACTTTACAGATATTCGTGAAGGTGATACCATTCGCCGTACAGGTAAAATCATGGAAGTCCCTGTGGGTGATAACTTGATTGGACGTGTTGTCGACCCACTTGGTCGTCCAGTTGATGGTCTTGGTGACATCCATACTGACAAAACTCGTCCAGTAGAAGCGCCAGCTCCTGGCGTTATGCAACGTAAGTCTGTATCAGAACCATTGCAAACTGGTTTGAAAGCTATTGATGCCCTTGTACCGATTGGTCGTGGTCAACGTGAGTTGATTATTGGTGACCGTCAGACAGGGAAAACAACTATTGCAATTGATACTATCTTGAACCAAAAAGGGCAAGATATGATCTGTATCTATGTAGCGATTGGACAAAAAGAATCAACAGTTCGTACGCAAGTAGAAACACTTCGTCAGTACGGTGCCTTGGACTACACAATCGTTGTGACAGCCTCTGCATCACAGCCTTCTCCATTGCTCTTCCTAGCTCCTTATGCTGGGGTGGCTATGGCTGAAGAGTTTATGTACCAAGGCAAGCATGTTTTGATCGTTTACGATGATCTTTCAAAACAAGCGGTCGCTTATCGTGAACTTTCTCTCTTGCTTCGTCGTCCACCAGGTCGTGAAGCCTTCCCAGGGGATGTTTTCTACCTTCACAGCCGTTTGCTTGAGCGCTCAGCTAAAGTTTCTGATGAACTTGGTGGTGGTTCAATCACAGCCCTACCATTTATCGAAACGCAAGCAGGAGATATCTCTGCCTATATCGCAACCAACGTAATTTCAATTACAGATGGGCAAATCTTCCTTGGAGATGGTCTCTTTAATGCAGGGATTCGTCCAGCTATTGATGCGGGTTCATCTGTATCTCGTGTAGGTGGTTCCGCTCAAATCAAAGCCATGAAGAAAGTAGCTGGTACGCTTCGTATCGACCTTGCTTCTTACCGTGAATTGGAAGCCTTCACTAAGTTCGGTTCAGATTTGGATGCGGCAACACAGGCTAAGTTGAATCGTGGTCGTCGTACGGTAGAAGTATTGAAACAACCAGTTCACAAGCCTTTGCCTGTTGAGAAACAAGTTACCATTCTCTATGCTTTGACACATGGATTCTTGGATACGGTTCCAGTAGATGATATTGTTCGTTTTGAGGAGGAGTTCCATGCCTTCTTTGACGCTCACTATCCAGAGATTTTGGAAACCATTCGTGAAACAAAAGACTTGCCAGAAGAAGCAGTCTTGGATGCTGCGATTACAGAGTTTCTCAATCAATCCAGCTTCCAATAAGAATAGAGGTGTCAGATGGCAGTATCTCTAAATGATATTAAAACAAAAATCGCCTCAACCAAAAATACTAGTCAAATCACCAATGCTATGCAAATGGTATCGGCTGCCAAGTTAGGTCGCTCTGAAGAAGCAGCGCGCAACTTCCAAGTTTATGCTCAGAAGGTTCGTAAGCTTTTGACGGATATTCTACATGGCAATGGATCTGGGGGTTCAACCAATCCGATGCTCATCAGTCGTCCAGTTAAGAAAACAGGTTATATCGTTATCACTTCAGACCGAGGCTTGGTCGGGGGTTATAATGCTTCCATCCTTAAAGCTGTGATGGAGTTGAAAGAAGAATACCATCCAGATGGTACAGGTTTTGAGATAATCTGTATCGGTGGAATGGGAGCTGATTTCTTTAAAGCTCGTGGTATTCAGCCAATCTATGAACTACGTGGCTTGGCAGATCAACCTAGTTTTGATGAAGTTCGTAAAATTATTTCGAAAACGATTGAAATGTACCAAAATGAACTCTTTGATGAACTATATGTCTGCTATAATCACCACGTCAATACGCTTACCAGCCAAATGCGTGTGGAGCAAATGCTTCCGATTGTTGACTTGGATCCAAATGAAGCGGATGAAGAGTATAGCTTGACCTTTGAGTTGGAAACGAGCCGTGATGAGATTCTAGAGCAGTTGTTGCCTCAGTATGCTGAAAGTATGATTTACGGGGCTATTATCGATGCCAAGACAGCTGAAAATGCTGCAGGTATGACAGCCATGCAAACGGCGACTGATAATGCTAAGAAGGTCATCAATGATTTGACAATCCAGTATAACCGTGCTAGACAGGCGGCGATTACACAAGAAATTACAGAAATCGTAGCGGGGGCTAGTGCCTTAGAATAAGGCTTTGCCTCCCTCGTATCAAAATGAACTTAGGCCCTAGGTGAACTAGGAACCGACAGTATCTTATATAGAATAGGAGAAGGAGATGAGTTCAGGTAAAATTGCTCAGGTTATCGGACCCGTTGTAGACGTCTTGTTTGCAGCAGGGGAAACACTTCCTGAGATTAACAATGCACTTGTCGTCTACAAAAATGACGAAAGAAAAACAAAAATCGTCCTTGAAGTAGCCTTGGAGTTGGGTGATGGTATGGTCCGTACGATCGCCATGGAATCAACAGATGGTTTGACTCGTGGAATGGAAGTTTTGGACACAGGTCGTCCAATCTCTGTACCAGTGGGTAAAGAAACTTTGGGACGTGTCTTCAATGTTTTGGGAGATACCATTGACTTGGATGCTCCTTTCGCTGAAGACGCTGAGCGTCAGCCAATTCATAAGAAAGCTCCAACTTTTGATGAATTGTCTACCTCATCTGAAATCTTGGAAACAGGGATTAAGGTTATCGACCTTCTTGCCCCTTACCTTAAAGGTGGGAAAGTCGGACTTTTCGGTGGTGCCGGAGTTGGTAAAACTGTCTTGATCCAAGAATTGATTCACAACATTGCCCAAGAACACGGTGGTATTTCAGTATTTACCGGTGTTGGGGAACGTACTCGTGAAGGGAATGACCTTTACTGGGAAATGAAAGAATCAGGCGTTATCGAGAAAACAGCCATGGTATTTGGTCAGATGAATGAGCCACCAGGAGCACGTATGCGTGTTGCCCTTACTGGTTTGACAATCGCCGAATACTTCCGTGATGTAGAAGGCCAAGATGTGCTTCTCTTTATCGATAATATTTTCCGTTTCACTCAGGCTGGTTCAGAAGTATCTGCCCTTTTGGGTCGGATGCCTTCAGCCGTTGGTTACCAACCAACACTTGCTACGGAAATGGGTCAATTACAAGAACGTATCACATCAACTAAGAAGGGTTCTGTAACCTCTATTCAGGCCATCTACGTGCCAGCGGATGACTATACTGACCCAGCGCCAGCAACAGCCTTCGCTCACTTGGATTCAACAACAAACTTGGAACGTAAGTTGGTACAGTTGGGTATCTACCCAGCCGTTGACCCTCTGGCTTCAAGCTCTCGTGCCTTGGCGCCTGAGATTGTTGGAGAGGAGCACTATGCAGTTGCTGCTGAAGTCAAACGTGTCCTTCAACGTTACCATGAATTGCAAGATATCATTGCTATCCTTGGTATGGATGAGCTTTCTGATGAAGAAAAGACCTTGGTTGCACGTGCCCGTCGTATCCAGTTCTTCTTGTCACAAAACTTCAACGTTGCGGAGCAATTTACTGGCCAACCTGGTTCTTATGTACCAGTAGCAGAAACAGTTCGTGGTTTCAAGGAAATCCTTGATGGTAAACATGACCACTTGCCAGAAGATGCTTTCCGTGGAGTTGGTTCAATTGAAGACGTCATTGCTAAGGCAGAGAAAATGGGATTTTAAGAGGTGATCTATGGCTCAGTTAACTGTCCAGATCGTGACACCAGATGGCCTCGTCTATGATCACCATGCCAGCTTTGTATCGGTACGAACTCTGGATGGTGAGATGGGGATCTTGCCACGACATGAAAATATGATTGCGGTCTTAGCGGTTGATGAAGTAAAGGTAAAACGAATCGATGATGATACTCATGTGAACTGGATTGCAGTGAACGGAGGGATTATCGAGATTGCTAATGACATCATTACCATCGTAGCAGACTCAGCAGAGCGCGCTCGTGATATCGATATCAGTCGTGCAGAACGTGCGAAACTTCGCGCTGAACGAGAAATCGAAGAAGCCCATGACAAGCATTTGATTGACCAAGAACGTCGTGCAAAAATCGCATTGCAACGTGCTATCAACCGTATCAATGTCGGAAATAGACTATAAAAAAATGAACTTGAATTCCAAGTTCATTTTTTTTAATGTGGGAAGTTGATGCAAACTGCTTCAGGAACATGGAAGTCGTTAGAAAGCTCCGCAAGACGGCCACTTTCAGGATTACGCTTAAAGACGGTTGCGTTATCAGAATCTTGGTGAACAGCAATAAGAAACTCTTGATCAGGAGTTAGGTCGAAATCACGTGGATTTTGTCCATGTGTTGGTACGATCTCTAATAATTCCAGACTGCCATCAGCGAGGATTGTATAGACTGCAATGGAATCATGACCTCGGTTGGATGCATAGAGGTATCTACCATCTTGTGAAAGACGAATAGCAGCAGTGGCGTTGAAATCTTCGTATCCATCTGGTAAGGTTGAAATAACTTGCATGCGTTCAAATTCACCAACCCCATCGTAAATCAAGACTTCAACGGTACTATTAAGTTCGCAAATGAGGTAGGCAATCTTATAATGATGATGGAAAACGATGTGGCGAGCACCTGCTCCAGGCTGGCTGTGATAAGTGTGGAGCTTACTTAGTTTTCCTTCTGGGCTAACATCGTAGGTCGTCACCTCGTCCGTACCTAGGTCACATGTGACGAGATACTGATCAGGTGTTAGATCCGTAAAGTGTACATGTGGAGAAGTTTGGTTTTCATGAGGACCTTGTCCGCTATGCTGATCCAGATCCGTTTGGATGAGACTACCATCCGTTTGACGCTGATAAACCAGAACTTGACCTTTGTGGTAGTTGGCTCCGTAAACGAGACTGCGCTTTTCATCCACTGCCACATAACAATGGGGAGCGCCTTCTTCAACCACATGATTTAACAAAGTACCATCGGTTTTGTAAGCAGCGATTCCACCCAAGCCATCCTGACTCCCTACGGTGTATAAGTGTTGTTGTTGGTCAAAGGCAAGGTAGGTCGGACTTGGTTCAGCAGCAAAGAGTTCAAGATTTGCAAGCTGACCTGTTTCTGTATCAAAATCTGCCTTGTAAATCCCTTTAGATAAGCGACGAGTGTAAGTTCCAAAATAAACAGTTTCTTTCATGTCCATACCTCTTAATAATGATAAGTTCATTATACCACAAAATGACAGTCTGGAAGTGTTCATTTAATCTATGTAAGCACTTTAATAAGAGTTATTTTAAATTAAAAATGGTATAATGAGAGAATGACAGAAAGGATGTATTTATGGAACATAAAGAGAAACATTTTAGCCTATCTTGGTTTTTTAAGTGGTTTTTAGATAATAAAGCTATCACTGTATTTTTAGTAACCTTGTTACTGGGGCTTAACATTTTTATTCTAAGTAAGATTAGTTTTATCTTTTTACCTGTTTTGGATTTTTTAGGGGTTGTCATGTTGCCAGTTATTTTATCTGGTTTACTTTATTACCTCCTCAATCCGATTGTTGACTGGATGGAGAAACACAAGATCAATCGCGTTCTTGCTATCAGTATAGTTTTTGTCATTATTGGACTTTTTATCATTTGGGGTCTGGCAGTCGCTATTCCAAATTTCCAACGCCAAGTCTTAAATTTTGCAAAGAATGTACCGACTTATCTTAAGGATGCTGATATGGTTATCAATGACCTTGTAACCAAACGCTTGCCAGATGATTTTAGACCTCAGTTGGAACAGGTTCTTGCAAATGTTTCTACAGAAGCAACGATGTGGGCCAGCAAAATCTCTTCTCAAGCTGTTAACTGGGTTAGCGCCTTTATCAGTAGTGTTTCTCAGGTGATTGTAGCGGTCATTATCGTACCCTTTATGCTCTTCTATCTCTTGCGCGATGGAAAAGGCTTGCGAGATTATTTGACTAAGTTTATTCCAACGAAGTTAAAAGAACCTGCGGGTGAAGTCCTATCGGATGTCAATAAACAGTTGTCAAACTATGTTAGAGGACAGGTTACAGTTGCTATTATTGTAGCCATCATGTTTATTATTTTCTTTAAGATTATTGGTCTCAGATATGCTGTGACTCTTGGTATTACGGCTGGTATCCTCAATCTAGTACCTTACCTGGGTAGTTTCCTTGCCATGCTTCCTGCCCTTGTTTTAGGTTTAATCGCAGGACCTGTCATGCTCTTGAAAGTAGTCATTGTCTTTATCGTGGAACAAACGATTGAAGGACGCTTCGTATCGCCTCTTATTTTAGGTAGTCAGCTCAATATTCATCCCATCAATGTTCTCTTTGTTCTCCTAACTTCAGGATCTATGTTTGGTATTTGGGGAGTCTTACTGGGAATTCCAGTCTATGCCTCAGCTAAGGTGGTCATCTCTGCTATCTTTAACTGGTATAAAAAAGTCAGCGGTTTGTATGAAGAAGAAGGGGAGGAAATCAAGAGTGAACAATAGTCAACGCATGCTCCAGGCTTTGGATGAGCAAGATTTAATCAAAGCGAATCAGTATTTTTACAAAACCCTCGAAACAGATTCAAGTGAGGTTCTCTATGAACTAGCAAATTATCTTGAGGGAATTGGCTTTTATCCTCAAGCAAAAGAAATTTATCAAAATATCGTTACAGAATTTCCAGAAGTGAATCTGAACTTAGCAAGCATTGCCAGTGAGGATGGCAATGTTGAGGAAGCCTTTGCTTACCTTGAGGAAATCACACCTGCAAGTGACTGGTATGTATCGGCTTTGGCCTTGAAGGCAGACCTCTATCAGTTGGAGGGATTGACAGATGTAGCGCGTGAAAAATTACTGGAAGCCTTAAACTACTCAGATGATCCCTTATTAGTTTTTGGTTTGGCTGAGTTGGATAGCGAGTTGGAAAATTATCAGGAAGCTATTCAGGGCTACGCTCAATTAGACAATCGCTCCATCTACGAGCAAACGGGTGTCTCAACCTATCAACGAATCGGCTACGCTTATGCCCAGTTGGGCAAGTTTGAAGCTGCAACAAAATTCTTAGAAAAAGCTTTAGAACTAGAATACGATGACCAAACTGCCTTTGAACTGGCTAGTCTTTACTTTGACCAAGAAGAGTATCAAAAATCTGTTCTTTACTTTAAGCAGATTGATACCATTTCACCGGATTTTGAAGGATATGAGTATGGTTATAGTCAAGCTTTGCACAAGGAACATCAGGTGGAGGAGGCCCTTCGTATCGCTAAACAAGGTTTGGAGAAAAATCCATTTGAAACTCGGCTCTTGCTAGCAGCCTCACAGTTTTCATATGAATTGCATGATGCTAGTGCTGCAGAGCAATTTCTCCTTACTGCCAAAGAAGATGCAGAAGACCTTGAGGAGATTTTCCTTCGCCTTGCAACCATTTATATGGAACAAGAGCGGTTTGAGGACATTATCGCTCTCCAAAGTCAAGAACCTGAAAATCTCTTGACCAAGTGGATGATTGCCCGTTCTTATCAGGAGACTGAGAATTTAGATAAGGCCTATGAGCTCTATCAACAACTATCATCTGACCTCAAGGACAATCCAGAGTTTCTGGAGCAATATACTTATCTCTTGCGTGAATTGGGATATTTTGAAGAAGCCAAAGTGCAAGCCGAAGCCTATTTAAAACTAGTTCCAGATGATGTTCAAATGCAAGAACTCATAGAAACACTTTAAAAGTTATCTCTCTAAAAGAGCGTATCCGTCAATTTGGCAGATACGTTTTTTGAAAGAAATAGAATTTTTTTACAATAACCCTTGCTAAATTGTTTATTTATGCTATAATAGGAACAATTATTTTTAGGAGGTGCAGTATGTCTTATTTGTTTGAGATATTACCGAGTTTATTGAGCGGTGCAAGCATGACTTTACAGGTTTTTGTACTGGTCTTGATTTTTTCTATTCCCTTGGGCGTTTTGATTGCTTTTGCCTTGCAAGTCCATTGGAAACTCCTCCATTATCTGATTAACATTTATATCTGGATCATGCGGGGAACACCCTTGCTCTTGCAATTGATCTTTATCTATTATGTGCTCCCAAATATTGGGATTCGTTTGGATCGCCTTCCTGCGGCTATTATTGCCTTTGTTTTGAATTATGCAGCTTACTTTGCTGAAATCTTCCGTGGGGGGATTGATGCTATTCCTAAGGGTCAATATGAGGCTGCTAAGGTCTTGAAGTTTAGCCCTTTTGCCACAGTGCGCTATATTATCTTACCACAGGTGACCAAAATTGTTCTTCCTAGTGTATTTAATGAAGTCATGAGTTTGGTCAAGGATACTTCTCTGGTCTATGCTTTAGGGATTTCAGATTTGATTTTGGCTAGTCGTACAGCAGCCAACCGTGACGCTAGTCTGATTCCTATGTTCTTGGCAGGAGCAATTTACTTGATTTTGATTGGTATTGTGACTATCCTTGCCAAAAAAGTTGAGAAGAAGTACAGTTACTATAGATAGGAGGTTGCCATGTTAGAATTACGAAACATCAACAAGGCCTTTGGTGGCAAACAAATCTTAACTAATTTCAGCCTATCAATTCCTGAAAAGCAAATCCTGGCAATCGTAGGTCCATCAGGAGGCGGAAAAACAACCTTATTACGTATGTTAGCTGGACTGGAAACTATCGATTCTGGAGAAATCTACTATAACGGTGAATCTCTAGCTTTAGACGAACTAGAAAAGCGCAACCTACTAGGATTTGTCTTCCAAGATTTTCAACTTTTCCCTCATTTATCAGTTCTGGACAATTTGACCCTATCGCCTGTGAAAACTATGGGAATGAAGCAGGAAGAGGCTGAGAAGAAGGCGCGTGGACTCTTGGAACAGTTAGGACTAGCAGGGCACGCAGATGCTTATCCCTTCTCACTATCAGGTGGGCAAAAGCAGCGGGTGGCTTTGGCGCGTGCCATGATGATTGACCCAGAAATCATTGGTTACGATGAACCAACTTCTGCCTTGGATCCAGAATTACGCTTGGAAGTGGAAAAACTGATTTTGCAAAATAGGGAACTTGGGATGACGCAAATTGTGGTTACCCACGATTTACAATTCGCTGAAAATATTGCAGATGTATTATTAAAAGTAGAGCCTAAATAGGAGGAAAAATGATGAAAAAATTGATGCTTGTATTAGTCAGTCTAATGACTGCTTTGTTCTTAGCAGCTTGTGGGAAAAATTCTAGTGAAACTAGTGGAGATAATTGGTCTAAGTACGAGTCTAACAAGTCTATTACCATTGGATTTGATAGTACTTTTGTTCCAATGGGATTTGCTCAGAAAGATGGTTCCTATGCAGGATTTGATATTGATTTAGCTACAGCTGTTTTTGAAAAATACGGAATTACGGTAAATTGGCAACCGATTGATTGGGATTTGAAAGAAGCTGAATTGACAAAAGGAACGATTGATCTGATTTGGAATGGCTATTCCGCTACAGACGAACGTCGTGAAAAGGTAGCATTCAGTAACTCATATATGAAGAATGAGCAGGTATTGGTTACTAAGAAATCGTCAGGTATCACGACTGCAAAAGATATGACTGGAAAGATTTTGGGAGCTCAAGCTGGTTCATCTGGTTATGCGGACTTTGAAGGAAAGCCAGCGATTTTGAAGGATATTGTCGCTAATAATGAAGCGAATCAATACCAAACCTTTAATGAAGCCTTGATTGATTTGAAAAACGATCGAATTGATGGCCTATTGATTGATCGTGTCTATGCAAACTATTATTTAGAAGCAGAAGGCGTTTTAAACGATTATAATGTCTTTACAGTTGGACTAGAAACAGAAGCTTTTGCAGTTGGAGCACGTAAGGAAGATACAACTCTGGTTAATAAGATAAATGAAGGATTTTCTAGTCTTTACAAGGATGGTAAGTTCCAAGAAATTAGTCAAAAATGGTTTGGAGAAGATGTAGCAACCAAAGAAGTACAAGAAGGACAGTGAGATAAAATAGTGGATGAGACTGCGTTTTGATTAGCAAAACGTAGTCTTTTTATCAATTGGGAAAGCGCATGATAGCCATTTAATATAGCGGATTAAATCTGGAATAGTATACTGTGACTTCTAAAACATTGCTAGAAATTGATTTGACTTTTCCAATCAATTTGTTCAGATTTTATTTCATTTCACTATATTCTGGAAAGATTTTCTAAATTTTTTCCTCAAATTGAGTCTCTTTTCTTATCAAAAAATCCTCTGGCAAAACCAGAGGATAAGGGTTTATTTCATTGTTGGGAAAAGCAATACGTCACGGATAGTAGTTGTATCTGTGAGGAGCATGCAGAGGCGGTCGATACCGATACCCAAACCACCTGTTGGTGGCATACCGTATTCAAGAGCCTCAATGTAATCGTAGTCGATACCTGTTGCTTCATCATCACCAAGCTCTTTAGCTTTAGCTTGAGCTTCAAAACGGCTAAGCTGATCGATTGGGTCGTTCAACTCGGTAAAGGCATTACCGTATTCTTTGGTCATGATAAAGAGCTCGAAACGGTCAGTAAAGCGTTCGTCTTCAGGGTTTTTCTTCGCGAGTGGAGAGACAGCTACTGGATGACCGTAGACAAAGGTTGGTTGGATCAAGGTTTCTTCAACAAATTCTTCAAAGAAGGCATTGATGATGTGACCAACTTCAGTGTAATGTTTTTCAACTGGAACTTTCTTCTCAGCAGCGATAGCTTTGGCTTCCTCGAAGGTCATGTCTTGCCAGAAATCTACGCCAGTAATTTCCTTGATAGCATCCACCATGTGAACACGTTTAAATGGTTCATTGATTTTGATTTCAGTACCTTGATAGTTAACTGGACCATCACCCTTAACTGCCTTAGCAGCGTGTTGGATAATGCCTTCCGTCAAGTCCATGATATCTTGGAAGTCTGCATAAGCTTGGTAAACCTCGATAGAAGTGAATTCAGGGTTGTGAGTAGCGTCCATTCCTTCGTTACGGAAGATACGGCCAATTTCATAGACACGTTCCATACCACCAACGATAAGACGTTTCAAGTGAAGCTCAGTCGCGATACGAAGTACCATGTCAATGTTTTGGGCATTGTGGTGAGTGATAAATGGACGAGCAGCAGCACCACCGGCTTCATTATGAAGAACAGGTGTTTCTACTTCAAGGAAACCTTTTTGATCAAGATAACGACGGATTTCAGAGATGATTTTTGAACGAGTGACAAAACGTTCAAAGCTTTCACGGTTAGAAATCAAGTCAAGGTAACGTTTACGGTAAATTGTTTCAACGTCAGTCAAACCGTGGAATTTTTCAGGAAGCGGACGAAGCGCTTTAGACAAGTGCGTGATGTGTGTGGCCTTGATAGAGAGCTCTCCCATATCTGTACGCATCACTTCACCTTCGACACCAAGGAAGTCACCGAGGTCAGCCTTCTTAAAGATTTCGTAGTTTTCTTCACCGACTTCGTCTTTACGAACGTAGATTTGGATTTGACCTTCGCGGTCTTGAAGATGGGCAAAGCCGACTTTCCCTTTACCACGTTTAGTTACTAAACGTCCAGCGATAGTAGCAGTTTCGTTTAATTCGTGTAGTTGTTCTTTATCAAGTTCTGCAAATTTCTCTTTAAGTTCTTGAGAGTTAGCAGTACGTTCAAAACGTTTTCCGAAGGGATCAATTCCTTGTTCACGGAGCGCAGCCATTTTTTCACGGCGAACGATCTGCTGGTCATTTAGTTCTTCCATATGTTCTGTAGACATGAAATCCTCCTAATTTTACTCAAAATTTGATACGATGAGTCTTTTTTGCGATACTTCCATTTTATCATAAATAGTCAAGAAATTCACGGATATTCTTTGAAAACTAAAAAGAACTTGACCATTGGGATCAAGTTCCATTATTTTTCTTGATAGGAAGTGTCATTCCATCTTTCCAGAGTGAAGGTTTCAAAATCCTCAGTCTCCAAAATTGTAAGACTGGCATTGGCCAAGCCTCCATCTTTGCGAAGATGAGCCTCTTTATAGCCTAGAAGAGTACGTAGGCTAGCAGTGAGATTTGCACCATGACCGACGATTAGAATGTTTTCAGCCGGACTTCCTTTCAGAGATTTGATAAATTGAATAGTACGCTGAGTCGTAGAGTAGAGGGATTCCGCTTCAAACATCTTCGTATCAAACTGAGCCAGATTAGAGCGAAAGGCCTTTATTTGTTGTGGATAGATGGCATTGAGCGTTGCGATTTTCAAACCTTCAAGTTTGCCAAGTTGCCATTCGCGTAGTTCTGGAATACTTTCTAAAGGACAGGGGGTCTGGAGTTGGCTTTGGATAATCTCAGCAGACTTAATCGCTCTAGGTAAATCACTTGAATAAATCTTATCAAAAGGAATATCCTTAAGATACTGGCCAAGTTGCTTTAGGATATCAATAGACTCTGGAAGAAGGGGAGAGTCACCACTAGCTCCTTGAAAACGACCTTCGAGATTCCAGAGGGTACGGCCATGACGGACAAAATAGAGTTTCATCAGTTGTTTTCCTCCAAGATATCTGCAAAATCCGCTTTTACAAAGCTAGCCAAGTCTTGAGGTCGGATGATGATACTGAGCCCGATTTCCCCAGCAGAGACAATCATTTGGTCTAAGTCCAAAGCAGTCTGATCAATAAAAATTGGATAATTGTGTTTCTGACGAATACCGACAGGGTTGTTAGCTCCATGAATATAGCCTGTCGTTTTTTCTAGGTCTTTTTGAGGAATCATGCTCACTTTTTTATTACCAGAAACCTTTGCTAGTTTTTTCTCAGCGAGGTGTTCCGTTATGGGAACAATTCCAATAATCGGTCCTGTCTTGTCTCCTAAAAGAGCCAAGGTTTTAAAGATATGAGTTCGATCATATTCTGAAGGAAGTTCACCCTCAAGCGCGTTGATCTGAATACCAGTATAGTCAATACCCGCCTTGGTCAAGATTTGTTCTACCAAGGTTTTTTTAATCTTAACTTTCTTTGCCATTATTTATACTTATCCTCCAATTGACTCATCCAGATACCAAGCCAAATGCCAAGCGCAAAGAAGAAGGCGATGAGAACATAGCTTACAATAGAAAGTCCAGTGTATTGGATACTTTCAGCATTTCCAGCATTTGGAATCAAAATTAAGAGAGTGCTTGAAAGCACAATTCCGATAATAAAGTGATAGACACGAGAGTGGTAGTTGTTCAAGGCATGGTCCATTAATTTTGAAAAGATAATGAGAGTTACTCCTGCACCAATCCCGATAGGAAGGAAGGTACCAAATAAATCAAAAGTCTTAAAACCAGTCAGCATTGGAGCGTACAGTCCCAAAATCAAAAGTAGATTTGACGGACTTAAACCAGGCACCAAGACACCAAGAGCTAAAAGAACACCTGCCAAGATGAAGTTTACAAAACTAGCACTGAGTGACCCTACGACAAAATTGAGCGCGTAAAGACCCAATCCTGAAAGGATAAAGGTAGTCCAGAACCAGACTAGGTCAATCTTATCACGATCAGACTCTCGAGTAGATTCTTTAAGGAGGCTAGGAACTGTACCGATGATAGCTCCAGCAAAGCTCCACAAAACATAGACTTGATAGTTTTCTAGCAAATACTCGATTGGATAGGAAAACAAACCAATGCCTAGCAACATCCCGATAGCTACTGGAATAAAGTATAGGACATTCTCTTTAAAATCTTTAAAGGGGTGAGCCAGAAAGCCAATCATTCGCTCGTAAATACCCAAAATAGCTGCTAAAACACCGCCAGAAATTCCCGGTAGGATAAATCCTAATGCGATGACGATTCCTTTAATAACTCGTGCAATCCATGAAAACATAATAAAATCCTCAATTTCATAAAATTCTTTCTCTATGCTATCAATTATAACACAGACGGGGAGAAAATGAAAAAACAAGTGAAAAAGTTTGTTATTTTCACTTGTCTTATGGTCTTAAAAATAGTTTTCTGAAAGTTTCTTCCTTGTCTTTGTCAGCAGAAATCAAATTGATGTCCAAATGGTGTTCAAATCCTGCAATTCTCCCCTTAGAAGTGTACTGGTGGAGATCGTAGTCCAGATCAGTATTTGGCTTAGTTTCAAAATAACCAGAGTCAGTTCCATAGGAAGGGATCCAAATAGCAGTGAACTTATCTGTATTGATACTATGCTCTTGCATGAAGTAAACCCCAACGTAGATGCCGATGTTTTTAGCGCCGAGAGCTGCCAGTTTGGCACGAAAGGCTTCAACGCCTTCATTCATATCGGACATTGTTTTTTCTTCAACATCTAACCAGTAGTAGCTAGGATTGTAGGGAGAAGCAGCGTTGTAGAAGACTTCAGCAGCTTTCTCCATATCTTCTTTACTTTTTCCAGCTACATAGGCATAAACCCCCACAGGGACATTGCGTTTTTGAAATTCTGCTATGTGATTTTTATAAGCTTTATCGACACCATTGATAAAGGCAGCATCATTTGATTCAGTATGCTGAGCACCATTGTGCACGCGAACGATAACACCAGAAATGTTTTGAGATAAGGTGTCGTAGTTGATCTCCTCAGGTCTTTGCCAACCAGAGACGTCGATAATGGGTTTATCAAGATTATGCAAGGCTTGTGTTTCAACTTGAAGAGTATTTGGTTTAGTTTTGATAGGATGGTCCTCAAAACTTGGTTTGTTGAGGAGTAAAATCGCTATGAAAATTCCAAATAAACTCAAAATAATAACTGGATGAATTTGTTTTCTCATATTTATTTAGTTTATCGTAAAAATTTAAAAAAATCAAAGGAAACAGTTTAGAAATGTAGACAAGTAGGGGAGATTTTCAGGAAAGCACCTGTTTGTTTGTTCTTTAAAAGTAAAATTATGGTATAATATAAGGGAATTTTTACAGAAAAGAGAATAGTATGTCAAATTATGCCATTATTTTAGCAGCGGGTAAGGGTACTCGCATGAAATCAGATCTTCCGAAGGTACTTCATAAAGTAGCAGGAATTTCGATGTTGGAACACGTTTTTCGTAGTGTTGGTGCTATTCAACCTGAAAAGACAGTTACCGTAGTGGGACACAAGGCTGAGTTAGTTGAGCAAGTCTTGGCTAGTCAGACAGACTTTGTTACCCAATCAGAACAACTAGGAACAGGGCATGCTGTCATGATGGCAGAGCCCATTCTCCAAAATCGCACTGGGCACACCTTGGTTATCGCTGGGGATACTCCTCTGATTACAGGTGAAAGCTTGAAAAATCTCTTGGATTTCCATATCAACCACAAAAATGTGGCGACTATTTTAACGGCTGAAGCAGCAGATCCTTTTGGGTATGGTCGTATCGTCCGTAACGATAACGCTGAAGTTCTTCGTATTGTTGAGCAGAAAGATGCCACAGACTTTGAAAAGCAAATCAAGGAAATCAATACGGGAACTTATGTATTTGACAATGAACGTCTTTTTGAAGCCCTTAAAAACATCAACACCAACAATGCCCAAGGTGAGTACTATATTACTGACGTGATTGGTATTTTCCGTAATGCGGGTGAGAAGGTTGGCGCTTATACTCTCAAGGATTTTGATGAAAGTCTTGGGGTAAATGACCGTGTAGCTCTTGCGACTGCGGAAGCAGTGATGCGCCGCCGTATCAATCAAAAACATATGGTTAATGGTGTCAGCTTTGTCAATCCAGAAGCAACTTACATCGATGTTGATGTTGAGATTGCTCCTGAAGTCCAAATCGAAGCCAACGTTACCTTGAAAGGTCAAACGAAGATTGGGGCGGAAACTGTTTTAACAAATGGAACTTATATCGTGGATAGCGCTATCGGAGCTGGAGCTGTGATTACGAATTCCATGATTGAGGAAAGTACAGTTGCAGACGGCGTGACTGTTGGTCCTTATGCCCATATCCGTCCAGGTTCACGCCTAGCTTCCAAAGTACACATTGGAAACTTTGTTGAAGTAAAAGGATCTTCAATCGGTGAAAATACCAAGGCGGGTCATTTGACTTATATCGGAAACTGTGAAGTGGGTAGCAACGTTAATTTCGGTGCAGGAACTATTACAGTCAACTATGATGGGAAAAACAAATACAAGACTGTTATTGGCAACAATGTCTTTGTTGGCTCAAACTCAACTATTATTGCTCCTGTAGAACTTGGGGATAATTCTCTGGTTGGAGCGGGTTCAACCATTACCAAGAATGTTCCTGCTGATGCCATTGCTATCGGTCGTGGACGACAAGTTAACAAAGATGAGTATGCAACACGCTTACCTCATCATCCTAAGAACCAGTAGGAGTTTGTCATGGAATTTGAAGAAAAAACGATTAGTCGGAAGGAAATTTATCAAGGTCCTATTTTCAAACTAGTACAAGACCAGGTGGAACTACCAGAAGGAAAGGGTACTGCCCAACGTGACTTGATTTTTCACAATGGAGCTGTTTGTGTACTAGCTGTGACATCTGAGGACAAAATTGTTCTCGTTAAGCAATACCGAAAGGCTATCGAGGCGGTCTCTTATGAGATTCCTGCAGGCAAACTAGAACTTGGTGAAAATGCGGATCCAATGGCAGCGGCATTTCGTGAATTGGAAGAAGAGGTTGCCTATACTGGTACGTTAGAACTGTTGTACGATTTCTATTCTGCGATTGGATTTTGTAATGAAAAACTAAAACTCTACCTCGCTAGTGATTTGGTCAAGGTAGAAAATCCTCGCCCACAAGATGATGATGAAACCTTGGAAGTTTTAGAAGTAAGCCTAGAGGAAGCCAAGAACCTGATCCAGTCAGGTCATATCTGTGATGCCAAGACTATCATGGCAATCCAGTACTGGGAACTACAAAAGAAATAGAGGAGCAACCCATGGGAAAACCTTTATTAACAGACGAAATGATTGAACGTGCCAACCGAGGTGAGAAAATATCAGGGCCACCTCTTCAAGATGATGAGGAAACCAAGATCCTATCAACGTCTTCACAACATTTTGGTTATTCACGTTCTAGAGACCACGGTTTTAGTCAAGATACACTTACAATCGAAGTAGAACCAACGATTCATAAGAGCCGCCGCATTGAGAACACCAAGAGAAATGTTTTTAATTCAAAACTCAATCGCATCTTGTTTGCAGTCATCCTACTCTTGATTTTGTTAATTTTAGCGATGAAACTCTTGTAATTGAAAGGACTTGAAATGAAAATTGGAATCATTGCTGCCATGCCAGAAGAACTGATACATTTGACTCAGAATTTGGATAAACCTCAAGAAGTCCAAGTCATGGGAAATACTTACTACACAGGGCTTATTGGCAATACAGAAGTCGTTCTAGTTCAGAGTGGGATTGGAAAGGTCATGTCGGCTATGAGTGTAGCGGTGTTAGCTGACCATTTTCAGGTAGAAGCTATCATCAATACAGGATCAGCAGGAGCTCTTGCAGAAGGGATTGCTGTCGGTGATGTAGTGATTGCGGACAAACTAGTCTACCATGATGTGGATGTGACTGCTTTTGGTTATGCTTATGGCCAAATGGCTGGTCAATCTCTTTACTTTGAATCCGACAAGAAGTTCATCGCTAGGATTCAAGAAAGTTTATCTCAAGTAGAACAGACCTGGCACCTAGGCTTGATTGCTACAGGGGACAGTTTTATAGCTGGAGAAGATAAGATTGCTACTATCAAGTCCCACTTTCCAGATGTTTTAGCAGTGGAGATGGAAGGGGCGGCCATTGCTCAGGCGGCTCAGGCTCTTGACCTACCTTTCCTAGTCATTCGTGCTATGAGTGACAATGCCAATCATGAGGCCTCTATTTCATTTGATGAGTTTATTATTGAGGCTGGGCGTCGTTCGGCCCAAGTCTTACTAGCTTTTTTAAAGGCCTTGAATTAAGCGGAAATTTGACAGTTTATCTAGCTTATGATAAGATTTAAATAAAGAAAAGCTAGAAAACGTTTCAGAGGATATTATGAGTATTGAAATGACCGTCAGCGAGATTGCAGAGGTCTTAGGACTATCTCGTCAGGCAATCAACAATCGTGTCAAAGAACTTCCCGAAGAGGACACGAAAAAAAATGACAAAGGTGTAACAGTAGTTACTCGAAGTGGCTTGATCAAGCTAGAAGAAATCTATAAAAAAACGATTTTTGAAGATGAACCAGTCAGTGATGATGTCAAACAACGCGAACTGATGGAAATCTTGGTCGATGAGAAAAATGCTGAAATTCTTCGTTTGTACGAGCAACTCAAGGCCAAGGACCAGCAACTGGCAGAAAAAGATGAGCAGATGCGCATCAAAGATCGCCAGATTGCTGAAAAGGACAAACAGTTGGACCAACAGCAACAGTTGACTCTTCAAGCCATGAAGGATCAAGAAAGCTTGAAACTAGAGTTGGACCAAGCAAAAGAAGAAGTCCAAGCAACCAAAAAAGGCTTTTTTGCTCGCCTATTTGGAGGAAAATAAAGAAGCTGTTTGGGTTATTCACTAACCTAATAGCTTCTTTTCTTATTTATAGTTTAAATTGAGTCGGAATTGAGGTAAAAGATGGAAAAATTAAGAGACTATATCGCCTTTGACTTAGAATTTAATCAACACGAAGGGGTTACCCATTTAATTCAGGTATCAGCAGTTCGTTTTCAAGATGGTAAAGAAAGTGCAGCTTTTGATTCTTATGTCCATACCAGCGTGCCTTTAAAGAGTTTTATCAATGGTTTGACTGGAATCACAGCTGAAACATTGAAAGATGCGCCAATGGTGGGGCAAGTTTTAAAGGGCTTTCAAGCATTTGTTGGCAATTCACCTATCGTTGGATACAATGCAGCCAAGAGTGATTTACCTATTCTCTTGGAGCATGGCTTGGACTATCGTGACCAGTATAAGGTTGATTTATATGATGAGGCTTTTGAACGCCGTAGTTCTGACCTACACGGCATAGCTAATCTCAAACTGCAAACTGTTGCGAACTTTTTAGGGTTTAAAGGTCAATCGCATAATAGTTTAGAAGATGCCCGCATGACGGCGCGTGTTTATGAAGCCTTTTTGGAGTCTGACGAAGGAAAACTATTGTTAGAAGAACAGAGTAATCTATCCCTGAATCCCTTTGGTGGGCTAGACTTATCTCAATTTCTAGACTAGGAGTGCCTATGAAACCTGAAAAACCTAAAAAACTAGGTTTTAGGAAAATTTACCTCAACCTAGATAAAGTTCTCTTCCTCTTTTTCTTAATTTTCATGATGGTGGAATATCTGTGGTTACCTCTCAATTCTTTTCTTGCTGGTCTTTTACTCAGCCAGACGGGCTATTTGTTTATTTCTTACAATAATATTTTTGCCATTATCACGAGTTCTCCTTTAATCAGTCTGGCCTTTCTCGTCTTGATTGTAATCAATCTTTTGGTGGCCTATTTCCAGATTTGCCTCCTCTTTATTGGGGCGCGTCACCTTCTCTACCACGAAAAGAGAACCTTGATTGAGTACAGTCGCAAAGTTTTCCAGCAAAGTTTTCTGTTCATGAAACGCTTGAGCTTCTGTAAGATGGCTTTTCTATTCTTCTACGTAGCCATGCTCTTTCCTTTCATCAGGAAAATTTTAAAAATTTATTACTTAAATAAAATCGTTATTCCAGACTTTATTGTGACTTATCTGGAAGACAAGTACTGGCTAGTGGGCTTGATGATTTTTGCATCTGCTTGGATTTTGCTCTATGTGTCTGTCCGACTTATGTTTGCCCTTCCGAAGATTCTCTTTGAAAAGAGGACTGTGAGAGAAGGAGTAAAATATAGCCTACAAAAGACAAAAAAACAAGTTCTCTTTTATGCTTGGAACTTGCTACTCATTATTATTAAAACCTATCTCTTTTTCTTCCTTCTCTTGACTCCCTTGCTAATAGGACAGATTGTAATTGACAATTTAACACAGAAAGAATCACTGATTCTTGGAGTTATCAACTTTGTCTTGATAAAAAATATCCACTATATGGCCTTGACCTATTTCCTTGTTAAGTTTGTCTCCTTTTTGACAGGTGAGGAACTGGAGATTATGCCAAGAAGAAAAAAAGATCATTTGATGAGATGGGGAGTTATGGGCTGCGCTAGTATCTTTTTTGCGCTGGAAGGTTATATCTATTTGGAAGCTCCTGTGACAAATACCCCTTTAGTCATTTCACATAGGGGCGTTTCAAATAAAAATGGTGTACAAAACACTGTACAGTCTTTGGAAAAAACAGCGCAACTGAAACCAGATTTGATTGAAATGGATGTACAGGAGACCAAAGATGGTCAGTTTGTGATGATGCATGACGCCAATCTTAAGAACTTAGCAGGTATCAATGCCAGACCTCAAGACTTGACTTTGGAGGAGTTGACAGGGTTAGATATTTCTGAAAATGGCTATCGAACCAAAATATCTAGTTTTGATGACTATCTCAATCGCGCGAATGAACTTCATCAAAGATTGTTGATTGAAATTAAAACCAGTAAAAAAGATAGTCCACAAATGATGGAACGTTTTCTAGAGAAGTATGGAACGATTATCAAGCAGTATGGTCATCAGATGCAATCACTAGACTATCATGTGATTGACCAAGTTTTGAAATATGATTCGACTATTCCAGCTTATTTCATCTTGCCTTATAATAGTATTTTCCCAAAAACCAAGGCAACTGGCTATACCATGGAGTATTCAACATTGGATGAATATTTTGTTACTAAACTTTGGTATACAGAACAAAAGCTTTACGTATGGACCATCAATAGCTCTGACGCACTTGATAAATCGTTGCAGTTGTCAGTGGATGGGATGATTACAGATGACATGGAGATGCTACAAGAGACTTTAGCAGCAGCTCAGGAAGATCCAGAATACACCGATCTCCTTTTGAAAAAAGCTACGGAGTTCTTTAATTTCTAACAGAGAAAAAAAGGAGAAGTGAACCTTCCTCCTTTTTCTGTAGGTGATTAGAATGGTAATTTTCCAGCGAAAGCACCTAATTTTTTCTTAGTCGTTTCGTCGATTTGTTCTAGAGCAGCGTTGATGGCTTGAACGGTCATATCAGACAAGGTTTCTAGGTCTTCTGGATCTACAACTGCTGGGTTAAAGTCAATGCTGACCACCTTTTTGTCTCCAGTTAAAGTTGCTTGGACAAGGTCTTGAGCAGATTTTCCAACAAATTGCATAGCAGCGAGTTCTGCTTGACTTTGTTCCATTTGTTTTTGAAGTTTTTGTGCTTGGCGCATCATGTTTTGCATATTCATCATAAGATTTTTAAGATTCCTTTCGTATCAAGGCTTTGAGCCTTGTTTTATAAATTTTTTTGCCATTTTTTGCCCTAGAAGTTGTCAAAAGCATTGGCAACTTCTTTTTGTTGAGTTGGGAATAGGTGCGAGTAGATGTTAATAGTTGTATTAATGCTACTGTGTCCAAGTCGTTTCATAAGTGTAAAAAATATATAATCTTTTCCCTCACCGTTTCTGAGTCCTTTTGAAACTAGAAATGCTGCATGTGAGTGTCGGAAATCGTGATTACGAATCATTTTTAATGACGCAGGCATTCTTTTTTTCGATTTAATCTTTTGATTAGAAACCATTGGAGTAGTCAGTTGTAAAGGACTGTCTTGAAAGATTTGTAAGTTTTCTGTATTGTCCGTAAACTCTACTAATAGGTGAGCTTGTTTTTCTTTCCATTGCGTTAGTTCTTGAACGAATTCTTTATGAATGTAAATTCGACGTATAAAAAGCACCACGCTTATCCTCTTTTAAAATATTTTCTTACGTAGAAATCTCACAAAGATACTCAACAGATATTTTAAATGTTACTTGGTTAAGCTATGAAGTCTATACTTAGATTCGTATTACTTGGACTTTACTCTTGTGGAGGTTCCCTCGCTTTCTATGACATATTCTCTCACCTGTCAGTTTACTGAAATCGTGGCTAATATTAACTTACTAGCTTTGGTTGAGACAGTATCATTGAAGTACACTATTGATTATATCATTTTTGAACTCTATTGAAAAGCCAAATTTTCCCCAATAGAACTTACTGAAATACGTCCAATTCTTTTATTATTATAAATTATATAAAGCTTCACAAACTAGTTCGTTCATTCTTCCATTTGTAACAAGAGCAAAACATGCATTTTGTCTATATTCTAAACACATTTTTGGAAAACTAGTCACCTTTTAATGAAGAAGTTTAGGTAACTAAACAATTTATTATTCAAAATAACTCTGATGAGGATAATCCGATTTACTAAGTCTATTCGTGAATTATAGAAAACATCTATGTATTGGAGAATGTAAGCGTATTAGTTTTGAAGCCTTTATGCTTAATACTGATTGTTGTATAAAATGATTCAAAACTGCTATTACCGTGTGGAAAGTCTTTATCATCATTTGAATGTTGAATACGATGACTCACTAGCAAATTGTCCAAAATAGACTTTTTCTTCAATCTGAAATAACTGCTAAGTTATTCTCGTCTATTTTAATTTTGTATTAGCTAAATCTACTGCAATATTTTTGAATCCTGAATTATTGGTATCAACAAGTTGTAGCACTATTTATTTGATTTGAAGAGCAAGCAGTGATTTCACAGTTGATTTAAGATGATAAAATGTAACAATATAATTTGACAGCGGTTACAAAATTTTGTAATATCTATAATATAAGAAGATGTGTATTAATTCAGGGAGGAATCTAGGATGCAATTATTAATTGAACTGCAAAAAATTGATCAGTTTATCTTGCCAGTAAACTATAATTACCTTCTTCAATCGATGATTTATAATTTATTGAAAAATAAGGAAGACTTATCTGCGCAACTTCATGAGAGGGGCTATCAGTTAGAGGATAAACATTTTAAGTTGTTTACATTTTCATTGTTGCAAGGTCAATATAAAATGCGAGGAAAACAAATAGAGTTTCTTGATAAGGTGCGTTTTGAAATTAGAACGATTGATCAATCCATTTTATTCACTATTGCAGAGGCTTTGTCAAATCTAGATGAATTGCGAATTGGTCGAAACCTTGTAAAAATTTTAAATGTAAAAATTGAACAGAAGAAATTAACGGGGACTTCTTATAAGATTCGGATGATTTCTCCCTTGGTGGTTCGTTCTACAGATGCTGACACCAAAAAAACATTGTATTACAATCCGTTTGATACGGAATTTAAGAACAGAATCATGGAGAATTTTGCGAGGAAATATCAAGCTTATTATCATAAAGTACCGACAGGTAGATTTGATATAGAGCCGATAAATTTTTCTTTAAAGAATAAATTTGTTACCAAATACAAAGACTATCTCATAACGGGTTGGAAAGGAGAATTTGAGATAAGAGGAGATGCGGAGGTATTGGATTTCCTCTATCAAGTTGGGCTTGGTGAGAAGAATTCGATGGGATTCGGAATGTTTGTAATTAAAGAATAGGAGGATAAAATGGATATGGAATTTAGGAATTGTAAGTTAGAACTTGACTTAAAATGTCATGCGCCAATCATTCATTTCCAGCCTAGTACGAATGCTAAAGGGGCTACTCTTAGAGCTAGTGAAGTGAAGCCGAAATTTGATAAATATCTTTGGACGAAGGAACCAGAGGAACTTGCAACCTATGAACTGTTACCTTATAAGATGAAGTTTATAGAAAAAAAGAAAGAGGTGATAGATGAAAAAGTTGCAGATGAATATGTTGATATCCCTCTCTATTATGCTAAGGACCAAAAAAGAATGGTCATAACTAATCCAAGAATAGTCATTACTTGTTTTGATCCTATTCTTCAGAAATTGATAGTTAAGCATATCAAAAACTTTTTCATAGTGACAAATTTTGGAGCTGCCCAAGGAAAAGGATATGGTAATTTCACAATTGATTCTGAGAAAAATGATCAGGTTGAGCAAGAAAATATTGAAAAAATCTTAATGGAAGAGTTTGGCTTAAAAACATTATATAAGATAGATTGTAATAAGCTAGTTGGAAAGTTAGCTAAGTTTGAAGCAATAAAAAAGATTTTTAGGATTATTGAAAACTTCTATAAGATTATTAAAGGAGGGATTAATCATAAGGAATATATAAAAGGTTTTTTGTTTATACATATGAATGAGAAGGGAATAAAAAATGAAAAAGCTGTTTTAAAAACAGAAATAATAGATCATCCATACGCTTCAAATCAAAACAAAGTAAAACAGGAACCCAAAATTAATAGCCATAAAGAGTGTTACGTTAGAGCATTGCTTGGTCTATCTTCTTCCTTTGCTTTTAAGGATCAAAGAAGGCAAAAAGGTGGTGCAGTTGATGTGAATATTAAAATTTCACATGCTGATGAAACTATCGAACGTTTCCCTTCTCCTTTAACGTTTAAGGTTATTAATAAGATTATTTATATTATTCCTAAACAAATTGACGAGCAGATATGGAACCAAAAATTTATTTTCACTTATGAACTTGGTAAGGATGTGAAGAATAGTAACGGTATCGATCCGAAAGTTAAATCAGAGGAACTAGAATTATACACTCCAGATTCAAATGAATTTTGTTTAGAAGATTTTTTAGAAGAGGCCGTTAGTTATTATAATAAAGAAGTGAATAAAATCAAAGGTCCACAAATAGTTAAATACCACCCCAAAGGAGATGAATAAATGAAATATGTAGGTATAACAATCGGTCCGATTTTTAAAACCATTGGAGAGGCGATCTCTCCGGCAGGTTTGTGGTTTGGCAGTTATTTTTTCTCAACGGTAACAAAGACGCTCTGTGAAAAACTTGTTGGGATTCCAAATGTCAAGATTTTTTCACCGTTTTATGACTCTAATAGTAATCAAAATCCACAAGAAGATGGTATTGGTCGTTACCATGATCGGATTTTATTTTCAATTGATGATAATACAGTAACTGAGGAAAAATTACAGAAGATAATTTCAGCGGTGAAGAAGGAAATGGCTGAGAAATTTGGAAAGTTTAATTCAGGGCAGATTGAGAATTTTATTAACAATTATCTGAGAATTGATTTTGTTCTTCTTAATGAAGGAACTATAAACGAAATTATAGGAAAAAGTGGAAAATCTGGAAATAACATAGCTATAATACTGAATGATGCTTTGGATGCGCTGGAGCTGATGGCAGCGGGTAAGGGAAGAACAGATATGAACTTATTTGCTTCGTTCTTTGCAGGCAAGAAAGGCAATCGGAATATCTATATTAAAGAAAGTAAGCTATTTACAGATACCAAACCAAATAGTCAGTTGTTTATAAAACATCCAGATGATAGTTCCGATTTAAAATCAATTGAAGACATTGCTCTATCTCGAAAGAAAGAGGAAAACTCCTCTGAAGAGATTCCTGATGGTGAGGTAGCACCGACCAGAAGCGAATACTATGCAGTCGTTAATTCAGATGGAGATAAGGTCGGAACTCTTTTGAAAGCTTTATGTAGATATGTAGATATTTCTGAACAATCTGAGAGGATAAATAGTTTTTCGAAGGCTTGTTTAGACTATGCTGGTGAAGCGGCTAAGCTTGTCGGAGATTATGGCGGGATGACTATTTATGCTGGTGGGGATGATTTACTGTTTATCGCTCCTGTTCACTCTATTTTTTCCTTATGTAGTGAATTGGACGAAATGTTCAAAAAAACATTGAAAATATGTAGTGAATTGGACGAAATGTTCAAAAAAACATTGAAAAAAGGTCTGGAAGAAGTAAATCTGCCAGATGAAAGCATCAATGTCAGCTTGTCTTTTGGTGTTGCTGTTCAGTATGTCAAATATCCTCTATATGAAGCGCTGGAAAGAGCTAGAGTTCAACTTTATAAGGCTAAAGAGAGTTGTGGTAAACGTCTGAATGGTAGTAAAATCAGTGGAGGTAATCGTCTAGGGATAGAGTTGGTAAAACACAGCGGAAAAACAGTTCAATTGATGGTAGAAAACGATAAGTTAGAGATGATTGATAATCTAATAAACTATCGAGCAACTACGAACGATCAAGCACTGGAATCGGTCCTCTATAATCTACAGGATACAGAAATTATTTTTAAGTTGTTATTTGAGAAGACCGCACAGAATGTATTTGACTTTCAAGAATATAAAATGAGGTTTCTGAATAACTTTAACAATCCAAACCAGTTGTCTTATCATAGTTATCTTGACGAAATAGCTAAATGTTTCTATGACAACTATTTGAAAGAGTATCATAAGCCAGATACGAAAGTAAAGGTTGATGGGGTTTGTACAAAACGAAACATAAGTATAGGGGAATTCTATACTAAAGAGTTACAGGCTATTTTATTTTTGGTGAAGTTTTGGCAGGGAGGCAAGTGATGACAGAATATCTTGTGACTTTTAAACCGCTGGGAGATTATTCTTTTGGTTCAGACAGACGCTTTAGCTTTGTCGGTAAAAATAACTATTCGGAGGATGAATACGCTCCTTATTTTATCCGCACTAATCGCGTTCCTGAACAGTCCACAGTCTTTGGGATGATACGCTATCTTATCTTAGTCAGCAATGGGATTGATCTGAAGCAGGATTTTCAGTATGATGAGAATACGCGAGATAAAATCAAAGCTCTAATCGGAGAGAAGAGCTTTTCTCTAAATGGAGGTGTACAAAGTTTCGGAAAATTAGAAAAAATCTCTCCAATCTTTTTGCGTAAAAATAGTAAGGAAGTCGTCATACCAAATCCTTTTAACAACAAGCAGGGGAGAGAGGGGATTGCTCAGTTTGAACCAATGATACTAGAGGAAGAAATTACACTGCCAACTAGTTTTGGTGAAATCGCTCTGCCTAAATCTAAGGAATATAATCCTAAAGAAGGGCATGGGGATGGCTATTACAATATTAACACAGGTCGTTTAGAGACAACCGAAGACATATTTAGAACTAAGGTAGCGACTGGTGTAAGGCGTGTTACGCAGAATGATCTGGGGAAACTGAGGCAAAATCTTCGAGAATTGTGTAAGTCGTTTGTGAATGAAGATATGAAACAGGAAGTTTCTAATTTAGATAGGAATAGCAATCTTAGTTTAACCGAGTTTATAGATGATTTTATGGATTGGTTAGAAAAGCACAACAAAAAGAAAAAAAATAACTTTCAAGAAGAATTAGAAAAACTAATCAAAAATTTTGATGCTGACCGTCTATTTAAGCGAGAGGTACATCAGCTACAGAAAGACTATGAATTTGCTGTCTATGTAAAGGTTAAGGATGGTATCATATTAAAAGATGGTATCGTTCCTATGGGGCAGAAAGGTACCCTCTTCAAGGTTTCTGTAGAAGAATCGGAAAATAATTTAGAAAGTGAAATCACAGAGCATTTCCAGAAGCATACTCGACAAGGTCAGACTTGGCAATACTGCTTATCAGATGTGTGCCTGGTAGATGATGTTCAAAGCTTTGCAATTTTAGAGGAAAAATTAGTTCGCCAGCTTTACACAGACCTTAGTGAAAATCGTCTAAAAGGACTTGATTTACAAGGAACTAGCCTTCTTTATAAGGCAGGGAGTGTCTTTTATGGTGATGATGCTATTTCATTAAAAATCGGTTTAGAGTCAGCAGGCTATAATACTATTTATAAGATTACAGGAAGTAAGGAGTAAAAAATGAAAGCAAAAATTTTTGTCATTGAATGTTTAACAAATTTGCATGTTGGCAATGGAGATGTTAATTTTAACATCATTGATAACGAAGTGGAGCGAGATGTTGTGACGGGATTCCCGACGATTAACTCCTCAGGTGTTAAAGGTGCTCTGAGGGCCTTCTTTGAAGAAAATAAGTTATCGAATATTAATGAAATATTCGGTTCGGAAAATAGTAAGGTTACTACTTCAGGAGCATTAAAATTTCTTAGCGCGAATCTACTAGCTCTGCCAATTCGTTCGATAAGTGGCGATGATAAACCCTATTCAATACATGCTCCGAAAACAGCCTGTGAAGATTTCAAGCAAATGCTTAAAAATTTTCAATTAGAAGATGTTTCAATAGAAGATATAAAGGGCGGAGATGAGGAGATAACTCTGGACGTAGATAATTCTTGCTACGAAAAATATGGTTTACCAGTAATTGCTCGGAATAGTGTCGGAGAACAAACTAATTTGTGGTATGAGGAGGTTGTGCCCCACAAATCGATTTTCTATTTTGCGGTGGTGGCATCAACCAGTGAGGCAGATGAGCTTTTAGATGTGTTTACAGAGTCGGTGAGAGAAAAAATCATCCAGTTTGGTGCAAATGCTTCCGTAGGTTATGGACTTTGCAAGGTTATTAAAGTGATTTCAGGAAATAAATAAGGAGCAAACAATGGATAAGAACAGAATAAATCAATTGCTTCCTATTGCTGTTGAGGTGATTAAAAAAGAGCTTACGGAACCAATTCCAAATGAGTTTCGAGGATATATCGCTTCTTTTGGAGCGGCAGTTACTATGGGAAGCCTCCCAGCGGCTGTTGCCTACTATTCGGCTGCATCAAAAAATGCCAAAGAAGATCGTACCAAGCTACCTGTTATGATTTTGGAAGTATTGAAGAAAGAAAACACAGCTATTACGGCCACCACCTTGTTTGAGTATGTGACATCGTTCAGAAATGATAATGAGAGTTTCGCTATTAAAGAGGATGTATTGCATGCAGCCATTGCGATCAAACTAGGGTTAAACTTGTTTGAAATTGAGTCAAAAGATCAAAAAGTCAAGGAAGACGAGAAAAATGGAGGGTAAGGATGATGTTTAATTCAAAAAACATGTCTTATATCTACTATCATGAATATTTTGAAGGATTAGAGGAGCGGAAGGAACCATCAGGTCTAGTTTATGAACTGGGTGGATCACCATCTAGTGAGGAGCAATTTCGTGATAGAAATATGGCTTTGCAGGATTTTAAATTTGACCTTTCTCTATCACCTCTGGAGCATTTGAAAAATGCTTCAAAAGGTGTAGCAAGTTTCCAAACCTTTTCTTTGGAAACTATTTATCCTGGCCTCATGATAGGAACTGGCAATCCCCATGATTTGAAATCAAAGGGTTCTATTTATTCTGGCTTTTCTTTTGATTATGTAACGGGACTACCCTATATACCTGGCTCCTCTGTCAAAGGAGTACTGAAAAGCGTCTTTCCTAGGAAAGAAGATGCCAAAGATGATATTAATCAGCAAAAGATGGAGTATATTAAGTCACTTCTTAAACCAGAACTATCTGATGAAGAAGTTTATGGCTTGAAAGATAATATTTTCGAAGATAATGATGTCTTTTTAGATGCTTATCCAACTTCTAAAAATAAAACGAAGCAACGGTGTTTAGCGTTGGAATTCATTACACCTCATAGTGACATTATCAAGAGTCCTATTCCAATCAACTGTCTGAAGGTTAAGCCTGGAATCTCTTTTGAATTTGGCTTTTATCTGAATGAGTGTCAGCTTTCAGATGGAGTTCAAATTACGGTTAAAGAAAAAATAGAGTTATTTAAAACTATCTTGACTGATGTAGGCATTGGCGCCAAAACGAATGTTGGTTTCGGACAGTTAGAGTAGCAGAAGGGTATTTACAAATCGTATCTGAGGGAGTCGCGCAACTCAGATAGCTCGAAAGGGTATAGAGGAGTTTGTTCATATTAAGGAGCCTGAATATAAGAACGTATTTACAAAGAGCTTAGAAACAAGTGAAGTTAGCTATCGTACAGGAGTTCAATCTTAGTTGGCAAGAGCGCTAGGACAAAAAAGATCGACCGACTTTTTCATTGAAATCTTGAAAAAAGCCCTATTTTTTGATACAATCAATCTAGAAACAGCGAAAATGCTGTTGTTGTTATACCTTACCTATAAGGAATTGAGACTTATTTCATCATGAAATTCGATACAATTCGGATTGATAGTGCTTAGAATGTTATACCTTACCTATAAGGAATTGAGACTTTTCCTTAACGTAAGCCTTATGGTATTCAACTTCCAGCTGTTTTTGTTCTACCTTACCTATAAGGAATTGAGACGCGTTGAATGCTGCTGCAAAGGCTTGTGCATTCTTGTTACGTTGAGTATTCTACCTTACCTAAAAGGAATTGAGACTTGCCACTTTGAGTGATGTTAGCGCCAGTAGTGATTTTCGCTCCGGTTATACCTTACCTATAAGGAATTGAGACTCTTTGATGATTGGACGGATCTTATCTTCTTTGATCTTGTTCTTGTCGTTATACCTTACCTATAAGGAATTGAGACTTCCATTTGTGGAATAACTTTCTCAGCCACCCAAGGGTTTACTTCCGTTATACCTTACCTATAAGGAATTGAGTTGCTCACTCTCTGTCTCCTTTGTGATATAATAGGTAATACCTTACCTATAGGGAATTGAGACGTTAGAGTCCCAAGATATTTACTAGCACCTTCTCGGAATAGTAATACCTTACCTATAAGGAATTGAGACCTTCTTCGGCTTAGGGATTTCGATGTTTTCTTTCGGAACCCGTAATACCTTACCTAAAAGGAATTGAGACTCAACGTTTTGAACTTTAAATGGTTTGTTGAAGAAATCGTAGTCGAGTAATACCTTACCTATAAGGAATTGAGACTATCCATTATCAGGATTTTCATATACTTCACATCCATATACACGTAATACCTTACCTATAAGGAATTGAGACTTTTTTCTGATAAATTCCAATGAGTGTAAATAGCAATACTACGTAATACCTTACCTATAAGGAATTGAGGCCGTCAATTCTGATTTGACTGCAATTCGTTCTTCCATTGGAACGTAATACCTTACCTATAAGGAATTGAGACTTTATTTAGAATACCTTGAAGATATTCTAGCTCCTCTTGATCGTTATACCTTACCTATAAGGAATTGGTTGCTTCAACTGAAAAAACTTGCGAGAGCAAGTTTTTTGTGGTATATTGGAAGTGCTTTCATGTTGAATGTCTTTATCGGAGGTTGTTTATGTCTGAGAGTCAATCTGTATATAGTCACCATATCTTTGTTTTGCCCTTTGCGGCCAAGGGGCTGGAGTCTTTTCCGAAGTCTTCCAATTGGAAGAAACTCAGCCAAGATGCCAATGAACTCCCCTATCTGAACGTAGAAGATGGTGAAAAAAGCGAGCGATTAAAGTACGCTTATCGCCGATATTTTAATAAAGAAGCAGAGGAGCTGATTTTCCGCAATCCTGAGCTAGTCACAAACTATGCTTATACTGGCTTAGAAAAAGGTGATGTGTATCGGATTTCTTATTATAATCAAATTAACAAACTTGAGTGTTATGACCTGACGCTTGACTATATCATGCTTCGTTATTTACCAAATTTAGAAGCAGGTTTCCTGATTTTCTCAATGGAAAATCGTCTCTATGATAAATTGGAAGATATTAAAAACATCAACCAGTATGGTCGTCATCTCTATGCTCCTTTTTTGACTCCATTGCTGTGTGATTTAGTCTCACCTAATAATATTGAGCTGATTAAGAGCGAAAAAATTGATGAGGCTCCACAGCCATCTGGCTTAATTTCTTCATATGGGATCATGTCGGCTCCGAAAGAAATCTTACAGGATTTCTTTGGCTTGCCTGAGGAAGCGATATTCCCAGAGGATATCTCGCAGTTTGAGTCTAAGCCTCATCTGGAGATCATCATTGATGACCGCATGTATGTGGTGAGCTACATGATGGTTCCTGATGTAAAGGACTTGATTTATAAAACGGCGAATTGGGCGAATTTTGATGATTCGGATCAAAGTTTAGAAAAGATGAAGCTTCTTTTTAGTATTTTATACGTTGATAAGGGAGATTCAACATGTCTGAGTCGAGATATGCTGAAGGCAGAGCTGGAAAAGCTTCTCTATACGAGGTGGTCAGCTGAGGGAAGCCTTTATATGGCCAGCCAGCATTCCATGATTTTTATGAGTGGTTCTGTTTTTCCTGAATTTTTCCTAAAAGGTTACTTTTTGTCGGAATATCTGGACTTGGCTTTGATTACGCTCAGCCAGAGGATTGGTATTCTGAAGTATTCTAAGGATGCGGGGGATAGGGTCAATGCTAGAGTTTCTGATAAACTAAAGCTGCAGAAGGCTTACACGACCTTTAAAAATCAATACCTGCTTCCGGAACTTTGCCCGCAGGAGCAGGCGATTGAAATCTACGAATTGCTGCAAACCTCACTCTATATCGAGAAGCATATCAATCTCCTAGATAGTCAAATCAGAGAACTGCATGATATCAGCCAGACGGAAGCAAGTAATAAATTGAATGACAGAGTATTAGTACTAACCGTTTTAAGTATTGCATTAGCAATCATTCCGAATATCAAAGAACTGCAGGAACACTGTCTGACGATTTGCAATCTGAGCCTGACGTATTCATCTTGGCTTACTTTGCTTATTCCTCTTTTGACAATTGCTTTTATCTATTTCAAAAAGCGAAAATAAATGTAGATTATCTTGACATACGATCTTCATCACAAGCGCGTGCCTAAGATTTTGCAATCTTGAAAAAAGCCCTGTTTTTTGATAAAATCAATATAGAAACAGCGATATTACTGTTGTTATACCTTACCTATAAGGAATTGAGACTTTCCGTCACGTGCCATGATAATATCTTTCAAAGCTGGAAGATATTAGGTTATACCTTACCTATAAGGAATTGAGAACCAATACTGAATACTGGGAAGTTAGTTGGGTCTTCTGATTTAGGGTTCTACCTTACCTATAAGGAATTGAGACTGTTTGCCATCGAAAAGACGAGTGTAATCAATTACAATTGAGTCACCTTTCGTTCTACCTTACCTATAAGGAATTGAGACGATGCTATATGTATTGAGTAATTTCCAGTTTTACCTTTAGTTATACCTTACCTATAAGGAATTGAGACACCCAAGCGTCTATCAACGCAGCAACATTATCGATTTTTTGTAATACCTTACCTATAAGGAATTGAGACGTTTCAAACTTAGGAATGTTGTTTACTACAGTTATAGTTACTTCGTTATACCTTACCTATAAGGAATTGAGACTTTTCTTTGTTAGAGCGTACCAACTCTTTAATACGGTTTACAACGTAATACCTTACCTATAAGGAATTGAGACACTGTCTTTCATTTTAATTATGTGGATTTTGATGGTTTTTAAGTTCTAGATTACCTATAAAATATTGTCCGTGTGTCTTTGTCTGTCTCCAAGGCACCAAAAAAGCGAGCAAATTCTTGTCTGCTGGGAAGCCTGAGAATTTGTTCGCTTTTTGTTTTGTAAAAATTATCAAGAAAAACTCTCTTAGTAGGAGAGTTTTTTCCGTGTTTCAACCATGATAGTATAGAGTTTAAGTTAGATGGCTGGTCAGTTTTTTGTTACTTCGTGATAGTGTTGCGAATATTTATTGGTCTATTGGGTTAAATTAAAAACATTCTGTTCTATTTCATTTACCGAAAAAGAACAGCTATCCAGCAGCCACTCCTACTGTACTAGTCCTTTTTTAGCTTATCTATGGTATAATAGAAGATAGATTTATCAATTGGAGTATGAAGGATTTTATGATTAAACTTGTAGCAACCGATATGGATGGAACCTTTCTAGATGGAGAGGGGCGGTTTGATATGGAACGCCTCAAAAACTTGCTTGTTTCCTACAAGGAAAAGGGGATTTATTTTGCAGTGGCTTCGGGTCGCGGTATCTTGTCGCTGAAAAAGCTATTTGCGGATGTGCGTGATGAAATGATTTTTATAGCTGAAAATGGGAGTTATGTTGAGTTTCATGGAGAGGATATGTACGAGGCTACTATGTCTCGGGACTTTTACTTGAGCACTTTTGAAGCTTTAAAGAAATCTCCTTATTTTGATGAAAGAAAAATGCTACTGACTGGGAAAAAAGCTTGTTACGTATTAGACACAGTGGATGAGACCTATCTGATGTTTAGTCGTCACTACAATGAAAACATTCAAAAAGTAGCGAGTTTGGAAGATATCACGGATGAGATTTTTAAATTCACCACCAACTTCACAGAAGAAACGATAGAAGTTGGTGAGGCCTGGGTCAACGAAAATGTTCCTGGTGTGAAAGCCATGACAACTGGTTTTGAATCCATTGATATTGTCTTGGACTATGTTGATAAGGGTGTAGCTATTGTTGAGCTGGCAAAAAAACTGGGTCTGACCATGGATCAGGTTATGGCTTTTGGCGATAATCTCAATGACCTTCACATGATGCAGGTAGTGGGGCACCCCATCGCTCCTGAAAATGCGCGACCAGAAATTTTAGAATTAGCAGAAGCAGTGATTGGCCACCATAAGGACCAATCAGTGATGGCTTATATGGAGGGTTTGTAATGGCAGATATTAAATTGATTGCACTGGATTTGGACGGTACTTTGCTGACAACGGATAAAAAGCTGACAGATCGTACCAAGGCGGTCCTCAAAGCTGCGCGTGACCGTGACATCAAGGTCGTTCTGACAACGGGACGTCCTCTGAAGGCTATGGATTTCTTTCTCCATGAGCTAGGGACTGATGGTCAGGAGGATGAGTACACCATCACCTTTAATGGAGGGCTTGTTCAGAAAAATACAGGAGAGATTCTCGATAAAACAGTCTTTTCAATCGATGATGTGACACGATTGTACGAGGAAACTGAAAAACTAGGTTTGCCGTTAGATGCCATTTCAGAAGGAACAGTCTATCAAATCCAGTCGGACCAAGAAAGTCTCTATGCTAAGTTTAATCCAGCTCTGACTTTCGTGCCAGTCGCTTTTGAAGAGCTATCTAGTCAGATAACTTATAATAAATGCGTGACCGCCTTTGCCCAAGAACCCTTGGATGCAGCGATTCAACAGATTTCTCCAGATTTGTTTGACCAATATGAAATCTTCAAATCGCGTGAAATGCTATTGGAATGGTCACCGAAAAACGTCCACAAGGCAACAGGTTTAGCGAAATTAATTAAACACTTGGGAATCGACCAAAGCCAAGTCATGGCTTGTGGGGACGAGGCCAATGACCTTTCTATGATTGAGTGGGCAGGTCTGGGAGTTGCCATGCAAAATGCAGTTCCTGCGGTTAAGGCAGTTGCCAATGTCATTACGCCGATGACCAACGACGAAGAAGCCGTTTCCTGGGCTATCAAAGAATACGTGTTAAAGGAGGACTAGAATATGGGATTATTTGACCGTCTATTCGGAAAAAAAGAAGAGCCAAAAATTGAAGATGTTGTAAAAGAAGCTCTGGAAAATCTTGATTTGTCAGAAGAGGTTGAAGAAAATCAAACGGCTGTCGAAGAAACAAGTCAGGAAGAGACAGGAAGGGAAAAAGGCGAAGAAACTCCTCAGGTGTCTACAGAAGAAGTGATTGAACCAGAGCAAAGCCAAGAGCCTGAAGAAGTTTTAGAAGAAGAGAGCCAAGAATCTCTAGAGACTGGAGAAGAGCTAGCTTTTGAAGCAGTAGAAGAAGAATATCCTCGAGTTGAAGAAACCGTTCAGGAAAAATATGACCGCAGTCTCAAGAAAACGCGGACGGGATTCGGAGCACGCTTGAATGCCTTCTTTGCTAACTTCCGTTCTGTCGATGAAGACTTTTTCGAAGAATTGGAAGAACTGCTCATCATGAGTGACGTTGGTGTGCAGGTCGCTTCGAACTTAACAGAAGAGCTTCGCTATGAAGCCAAATTAGAAAATGCTAAGAAACCTGACGCGCTTCGCCGTGTCATTATCGAGAAATTGGTCGAACTATATGAGAAGGACGGCAATTACGATGAACAAATCCATTTCCAAGATGGCTTGACAGTTATGCTCTTTGTTGGTGTTAACGGTGTTGGAAAGACGACCTCTATTGGGAAATTAGCTCATCGTTACAAACAAGCTGGCAAGAAAGTCATGTTGGTTGCGGCAGATACCTTCCGTGCGGGTGCTGTGGCCCAGCTAGCTGAATGGGGTCGACGTGTGGATGTTCCTGTTGTGACGGGGCCTGAAAAGGCTGATCCAGCAAGTGTGGTCTTTGATGGCATGGAACGTGCTGTAGCAGAAGGAATTGATATTCTCATGATTGATACAGCAGGTCGTTTGCAAAACAAGGACAACCTTATGGCCGAGTTGGAAAAGATTGGTCGCATTATCAAGCGTGTCGTTCCTGAAGCACCTCATGAAACTTTCCTGGCACTCGATGCTTCAACTGGACAGAATGCCTTGGTACAAGCTAAGGAATTTTCGAAAATTACCCCTGTTACCGGTATTGTATTGACTAAGATAGATGGAACTGCCCGTGGTGGTGTTGTTCTGGCTATCCGCGAAGAACTTAATATACCTGTAAAATTGATTGGTTTCGGTGAAAAAATCGATGATATTGGGGAATTTAACTCAGAAAACTTTATGAAAGGTCTCTTAGAAGGCTTGATTTAATACAAAATAAATATCCTGCAAGTCGATCTTGCAGGATATTTTTGCTATTCTAAACGGCCATCTTCACGATAGGCGATATCTGGTTGCCAGGTCCATTTGGCTCCATACTTCTCAAGTAAGTCAAAGCTAGCTTGAGGTCCCATACTTCCTGCTTTATAGTCATGAAGTGGGGCACCGTTTTCAGCCCAGAGCTCTTCGATACGGTCAATCAATTTCCAAGAAGCACTTACCTCATCCCAGTGGCTAAAATTGGTTGAGTTGTTGTTCAAGACATCGTAGATTAATTTCTCGTATGGATCTGGTGAGGCTCCAGTAGCAGTAGCATCTGTACGGTAATCCAGAGAACTTGGTGCTAGGTTAAATTCTTCACCGACTTGCTTCCCATTGAGGCTGAGAGAGAATCCTTCAGTTGGTTGGATATAGATTGTCAAAATGTTTGGAGCAAGTGGTTCTCCAAAGATAGACTCCATTTGCTTAAAGACGATATTGACATGAGTCCCTTTTTCGGTCAGGCGTTTCCCTGTACGGAAGAAGAAAGGTACACCACGGAAGCGATCGCTGTCTACAAAGAAGGCGCCAGATGCAAAGGTTTCTGTTGTAGATTCAGGATCGACGTTTGGCTCGCTACGATAGGAAATGTATTTCATGCCATCGATTTTACCAGAGCGGTACTGACCACGGATAAACTGTTCTTTCAATTCTTCCTCAGTTGGATGATAGAGGTTTTTAAAGACCTTAATTTTTTCAGCGCGAATTTCATCTTTTGTAAAGCTAGCTGGTTTGTCCATGGCTAGAAGAGAGAGGAGTTGGAGAGTATGGTTTTGCACCATATCACGAAGGGCGCCAGATTCATCATAGTAGCCACCACGTTCCTCAACTCCTAAGCGCTCAGCAAAGGTAATTTGAACATTATCGATATGTTCACGGTTCCAAACATTCTCAAAGATCATGTTGGCAAAACGAACAGCAAAGATACTCTGAATCATCTCTTTACCCAGGTAATGGTCAATACGGTAGATTTGCTCCTCATCAAAGGCCGCAAGGAGATCTTCATTGAGTTTGCTAGCTGTTTCGTAGTCTGTACCAAATGGTTTCTCAACGATCAAGCGCTCAAAACCTTTGCCATCTACAATGTTTTCAGATTTGAGGTGCTTGGCAATGGTCCCAAAGAACTGAGGCGCCATAGACAAGAAGAAGAGCTTGTTGTGGTCCGCTTGGTATTTCTCATCAAGCTCAGCTTGTAATTGACGTAAAGCAATGTAATGTTCCGTATCATTCACATCATGGCTTTGATAGTAGAAGTGGCTAGCAAATTCTTGGGCTTGCTCGGTACTATCTGCCAAATCAAGGATGGACTCGACAACTACAGATTCAAAATATTCCTTACTCCAAGGTCTACGGGCTGTTCCGATAACTGCAAAATGCTCAGAAAGATTGCCTGATTTATAGAGTCTGAAAAGGGAAGGGTAGAGTTTGCGTTTAGCTAAGTCTCCACTCGCACCGAAAATTGTAACAATAACCTTTGATGACATCTAGCTACCTAATTTCTATATTTTTTCCTAGTTGGACTAGGGATGAGATTTTCTCATTGTCATAGCTTTTATTTTATCATAATTTTCAAAAAAATCAAAAAATCCAATACGCAATTAAAAAACTGTAAGGAGAACCTTACAGTTTTGTTTTATACATTTAAGACCTTGTCCAAGAACTCTTTTAGACGAGGGTGTTGCGGGTTGTCAAAGATTTGATCTGGAGTTCCATCTTCAAGGAATTCACCATCAGCCGTAAAGATAACACGGTTGGCCACCTGACGAGCAAATCCCATCTCGTGGGTTACGATGATCATAGTCATGCCTTGCTCTGCCAATTCCTTCATAACGTTTAGTACATCTCCAACCATTTCAGGGTCCAGAGCGGAAGTTGGCTCATCAAAGAGCATGATATCAGGATTCATGGCAAGTCCACGAGCGATAGCTACACGCTGTTTCTGACCGCCTGAAAGGCTATCCGGGTTGGCATTAGTCTTGTCTGCAAGACCGACTTTCTCCAGCAACTCCATCCCCAATTTTTCAGCTTCTTCTTTGGTCATCCGTTTGTGTTCAATAGGTGCAAAAGTGATATTTTCTAGGACGGACATGTGAGGAAAGAGGTTGAAGTGTTGGAAAACCATTCCGACGTTTTCGCGAACATGGTCGACATTGGTTGACTTTTCAGTCAAATCATAACCATTCACTGTGATGTGGCCACTCGTTACCTCCTCGAGAAGGTTAAGGCTGCGAAGGAAAGTGGATTTCCCAGAACCTGAAGGACCGATAATACAGACAACATCTCCTTCATAGAACTTAGTAGTAATGCCTTTTAAAACTTCATTTTTTCCATAATACTTATGCAAATCATTTACATCAATTTTAAGTTTTGCCATTAACGAATCCTCTTTTCTAAGCGTTTCGCTAGTCTAGTCAAAAGCGTGATAATTACAAGATAGAAGATAGCAAGGATTGCATACATCTTGAAACTTTGGTAGTTACGGGCGATGATGATCTTACCAGTTTGGAAAAGTTCAACCAGACCGATAGCAGATACGATGGTTGTATCTTTAAGGGCGATAACGAATTGGTTGACGAAGTTTGGCAACATCAATTTAGTCGCTTGTGGCAAGATAATCTTACGCATGGTTTTTCCATAAGAGATACCTAAGCTTCGGCTGGCCTCCATTTGTCCAACTGGAACGGCTTGGATCCCACCACGAACGATTTCAGCGATATAAGCAGCAGCATTGAGTGAGAGGGCTATGGTACCAGCTACAAAGTCGTTAATCGGACTTTGTTGACCTGTGATAGACTCGATAAAGTTTGGAATACCCCAGAAGATGAAGGCAGCAAGAATCATCAAGGGAATACCACGGATAACGTCAACGAAAATCTCAGAGATCAGACGAAGAGATTTGTATGGGCTAACGCTAAACATACCAAAGATAATCCCAATTACAATGGCAATCGCAAACGAGATAAGGGCTAAGGCAAGAGTGATTCCAAGTCCACTAAGTAGTTGTTTGTAGTTGTTTTGAAGCAAGCCCCAGATGGTCGTTTCGTCAACTGTACTTGTAGAAGTAGTTGTTGCTCCGCTAGCTAGATACTTGTCGAGAATCTTTTGGAATTCTCCGTTAGCTTTGAGGTTGGCAAGCCCCTTATTGAACATCTGGATCAATTCTGGGTTTGTTCCTTTTTTAACAGCAAAGGCTGTTTCACCGATTGGAGTTCCAGCGATTGGCGTTTTCAATTTTTGCCCTTGGCTGATAGAATATTTGAGAACGGGCTCATCATCCATCACGGCATCAATAGCTCCAGTGTTGAGACTGTCATACATAGATGAGCCATCTGAAAAAGTTTTAATCTTGTAGCCGTATTTGCTTTGGTTTTCAGTAAGGAACGTTTGAGAAGCAGTTCCGTTTTTTACACCAACTGTCTTATCCTTGAGATCTTCATAAGAAGCAATGGTACTGGATTCTTTTACACCGAGAATCGTATTAGCAGTGTAGTAAGAATCAGAGAAATCAAATGTAGCTTTACGAGCATCTGTAACAGACATACCAGCGATGATACCGTCTGCTTGTCCGGCCTGAACAGCACTGATCGCTGCATCAAATCCTGGGTTAGTAATCTCAATTTCGAAACCTTGATCTTTGGCAATAGCTTTAATCAAGTCCATATCAATACCAGTATACTCGTTGTTTGAATTTTGAAATACAAAAGGTGCAAAAGATGAATCACTTGCAATAATATACTTTGATTTAACAGTGTCAGCTTTTGCTATTCCTAGTGAGAAAATGGGAAATAAAATGAGCAAACATGCTAGGATTTTTTTCTTCATTTTTAGTCTCCTTTCTGAATATTTTTTAATTATAACAGAAAAAAAGCCAGAAGGCAAATTTTAATGATTTTTATGTAAGAAGATATGACATAAGAGTGCAACTTTGCTAAATCCAGAGATAAAGAATCTAGTGGAATTTATGGTAAAATAGAAGGATAGAAAGTGTGTACGAGGTAATTATGATTAATCGAATTACAGACAATCAATTTAAACTAGTCTCAAAATATGAACCATCAGGAGACCAACCCCAAGCAATCGAGCAGTTGGTCGATAATATCGAGGGGGGAGAGAAGGCTCAAATCCTCATGGGGGCGACTGGTACAGGGAAGACATATACCATGAGTCAGGTCATTGCTAAAGTCAATAAACCTACTTTGGTCATTGCCCATAACAAAACCCTAGCTGGTCAGCTCTATGGGGAGTTTAAGGAATTTTTCCCTGAAAATGCTGTTGAGTACTTTGTTTCATACTATGACTATTACCAGCCCGAGGCCTATGTTCCTTCTAGCGATACCTATATTGAAAAGGACAGCTCTGTTAATGATGAGATTGACAAGCTTCGCCACTCAGCGACTTCAGCACTTCTGGAGCGTAACGATGTCATCGTTGTGGCTTCTGTCTCTTGTATCTATGGTCTGGGTTCGCCAAAGGAATACGCTGATAGTGTCGTTAGTCTCCGTCCAGGTCTTGAGATTTCTCGTGACAAACTTTTGAATGACTTGGTAGATATACAGTTTGAACGCAATGATATTGATTTCCAACGGGGAAAATTTCGCGTTCGCGGGGATGTGGTGGAGATTTTCCCAGCTTCCCGTGATGAGCATGCCTTTCGAGTAGAGTTTTTTGGAGATGAGATTGACCGTATCCGTGAGGTCGAGGCTTTGACAGGTCAGGTATTGGGAGAAGTGGATCATTTGGCTATTTTCCCTGCCACTCACTTTGTGACCAATGACGACCACATGGAAGTTGCGATTGCTAAAATTCAAGCAGAATTAGAAGAGCAGTTAGCTGTCTTTGAGAAGGAAGGCAAACTGCTAGAAGCCCAGCGTTTGAAACAGCGCACAGAGTATGATATTGAGATGCTACGTGAAATGGGATATACAAATGGGGTTGAGAACTACTCACGCCACATGGATGGTCGTAGAGAAGGAGAGCCTCCTTATACGCTTCTCGACTTCTTCCCAGATGATTTCTTGATCATGATTGATGAAAGTCACATGACCATGGGGCAAATCAAGGGCATGTACAATGGAGACCGTTCGCGTAAGGAAATGCTGGTTAATTATGGTTTCCGTTTGCCGTCTGCCTTAGACAATCGTCCTCTTCGTCGTGAGGAGTTTGAAAGCCATGTGCACCAGATTGTTTACGTTTCAGCGACACCTGGTGACTATGAAAATGAACAGACCGAGACAGTGATTGAGCAAATCATTCGTCCGACAGGGCTTCTAGACCCAGAAGTGGAAGTTCGTCCAACTATGGGACAGATTGATGACCTCCTAGGTGAGATCAATGCCCGTGTTGAAAAGAATGAACGGACCTTTATTACCACCTTGACCAAGAAAATGGCAGAAGACTTGACCGACTACTTCAAAGAAATGGGCATCAAGGTCAAGTACATGCACTCGGACATCAAGACCTTGGAGCGGACAGAGATTATCCGTGACCTGCGCTTGGGTGTTTTTGATGTTTTGGTCGGAATCAACCTCCTTCGTGAAGGTATTGACGTTCCTGAGGTGAGTCTAGTTGCCATTCTAGATGCTGACAAGGAAGGTTTCCTTCGTAACGAACGTGGCTTAATCCAGACCATTGGTCGTGCTGCTCGTAACAGCGAAGGGCATGTCATCATGTATGCGGACACGATGACTCAGTCTATGCAACGTGCCATTGATGAAACGGCTCGTCGTCGGAAAATCCAGATGGCTTATAATGAAGAGCATGGTATCGTTCCACAAACCATTAAGAAAGAAATCCGTGACCTTATTGCCGTGACTAAAGCAGTTTCTAAGGAAGAGGACAAGGAAGTTGATATCAATAGTCTCAACAAACAAGAACGCAAAGAACTCGTCAAGAAACTAGAAAAACAAATGCAAGAAGCTGTTGAAGTGCTTGACTTTGAACTGGCAGCTCAGATACGCGATATGATGTTGGAAGTCAAGGCGTTAAACTGAAAAAATTATAAAGAAATAGAAATATATAGAAAGACATAATATGACAGCAAAAAAAACTAAACACATAGGTATTGAATGTTGTAGAATTTTAGCTATGTTGATGATTTGCAATTTACATGTTTTGGGTATGGGAGGAATTTTGGAGAAAGTTGATAGTCAAAAAGATCTTTACTATATTTTTGCAAATTTTTTAGAAGCTTTCTCATATTCAGCTGTAAATATTTATATTTTAATCAGTGGGTATGTCGGTCTTTATTCACAATTTAGTTATAAAAAAATGTTTAATTTTTGGGTACAGATTATTTTCTATACTATTTCAATTACTTTTGTATTTGCTATTTTTTCAAAATCATCTGTCAACTTAAGTGATTGGTTTTCAGCTTTAACTCCAATAAGTCATGGACAGTATTGGTATATGAGTTGCTATTTTGGTTTAGTCTTAATAGCACCATTTTTGAATCAAGCAGTGCTGACATTGAAAAAAGAACAATTGTTTCCAATTGTTAGTGGAGCATTTATATACTTTTCTGTCATACCCACAGTATTTAAACAAGATATTCTGGGCTTGTGGGGTGGATATAGTGTATTATGGATGATCCTCTTGTACACTTTAGGAGCAATAATTAGAAAATCAAATTACGAAAGTCGTTTTCAAATACGTAATGTTAGTGGATTCATTTTATTTCTAACTAGTTTAACTTTTATATTATGCTGGCTTGGTTTTGAACAGTGGAGAAGTTATATTTCTCCAACGGTCACACTGCAAGGAATAGCAATATTTTTACTCTTATTGAATATTAAAAATCTTCCCTTAACTTTTAAGAAACTCGTTCTTTTAGTATCTCCACTAACTTTGGGTGTTTATCTGTTTCATGTACATCCTCTTATTTTTAGAAGAATTATACCAACCATCCATACTTTAGTTGAAGAACAAGAATTTTCCATGTTTGCCATTATTATTCTAGTTATGACACTGGCTCTGTTTTTTTCTGGCGCTATCATTGAGTATTTTAGAAAAAAATTAATGGCGTATATTCTTACTTTAATCAAGAGTTTTAAAAATCTTAAACAGACTTAAAACTTTATTGTCTTATTAAAAATAGAAGTAAGAGAGACTAAATTATACACTGTATTGAGAACTTAAGGTTTATTGAGATTATCCGTGACCTAATCGACGTAACCAAGGCAGTTTCCAAAGAAGAGGACAAGGAAGTCGATATCAATAGTCTCACAAACAAAAGTATAAAGAACTCGTCAAGAAATTGGAAAAATAAAAGTAAGAAGTCGTCGAAGGCTTGATTTTGAACTAGTAGCTCAGATACGTGATATGATGCTAGAAGTCAAGGCGTTGGATTAGATAGGAGAAAACGAATGAAAATTTTAGTCATCAATGGACATCCTGACAAGGGAAGTTTCTGTCAAGAAATTTTTCGAACGATTGTAGAAAATATTGACTCAAATCACCATGAGCTTGAATCTATTAACCTAAATGAGATAGATTTTGATCCTGTATTACGATATGGTTATCGAAAACGGATGGAAGAGGACACTTTCATACTTCGCTCTCAGGAATTAATTCAGTGGGCAGATCATTTCATTTTTGTTTATCCAATTTGGTGGAGTAGTATGCCTAGTTTATTGAAGGGGTGGATTGATCGTGTTTTCACGCCAGGAATTGCGTACTCTGCCAATAATCAAGGAAGTTTTATTTTAAACTACTTAAGGGGTCAGCAGTTTAAAAAGTTACTAAAAGGAAAAACAGCTAGTATTTACGCAACCTCCATGGCACCAACATGGTGGTACAAAGTATTTTCAGGTCCGATTAACATTCCAGACAGTTATGGAATATCAGTATTGAAGAATGCTGTATTGAATCATTGTGGCATAAAAACAAAGAGGGTTTCAATCTTAGGAGAGTTAGGACGTGAAGTGAATACAAGTTCAACAAGAGAAAAATTTCTACAAAAAGTAGCTGAGGAAGTCAAGGCGTTGGATTAAGGAGAAGAAAATAAATGACGGTTATTATCAAATCAATGGAAACTCCTGAAGAGATAGAAGGTAAATCTCTCGTTCACTGGCAAACGTGGAGAGAGGCTTATGACGACCTTTTGCCTGCAGAATTTCAGGAGACAATGACATTAGAAAGATGTCGATTCTTTAGTCAAAAGTATCCAGAAAATACATTGATTGCGATGGACGGCATGAAGGTAGTTGGTTTTATCAGTTATGGAAACTTTCGTAATGAGACTATTCAAGCTGGTGAAATTATCGCCTTATATGTTTTAAAAGACTATTATGGAAAAGGTATTGCTCAGAAGTTAATGACGGAAGCTCTGACTACTCTTGAACATTTCTCTGAAATATTCTTATGGGTATTAAAAGAAAATAAGCGAGCCATTGCTTTTTATCAAAAAATGGGTTTTACTGTTGATGGCCAAGAAAAAATACTTGAACTTGGAAAGCCTATCATTGAAATTAGAATGGTATTTAAGAGTTCAACAAAATCAGAGAGTTAAATGCAAGGACAGTTGTGATTTGTTTTCAGATTGCACAATGAACAAATGATTACGTTTTAGAATATATTTTTAAATAGGAAGAAGTTATTGTGAAAGTAAAAGAGACGAAGTATAAGAAGTCATCGGGGCTAGATTCTCATAAATTAGTAGGGTTCTGTCTTATATTTAGTTTGGTATTAGTGATAGGATTTGGTGTTAATCAAATTTTTAATATCTTACCAATTCCATTGCCCTACAAGGAAATCAATTATAGTTTTCCCTTGTATCTGAATCTTTTTTGTCTAGTTTATAGGGTATTTGACTATTTGTTTCTAGACTCGTCTAGAACAAAGGTGACCCTAAAAAGATTTATTGAATTATTTATCTACCTTAATAGTATCGGTTTAATTGTACATCTTTTTATAGGGGTTAGTGGGAAAAACAGTAAGGGTATTCTGCCTTCCCTCTTATCCTTAGATTACCGCTACATCTGGTTTCCAATTTCAACTTACCTGTTCTTTTTCTCCCTTGCTGGCTTAACCGTTCTATTGCAGAATCATATGGAAAAAATGAGGAATATACCATGATGAAACATTTAACTTTTTTAGAATGGTCTATCTGATTTTACTAGCATTTGTCCTTATCGATTTTGCCTTTCAATATTTGGTTTATCATTCACCCCCATTCTTTGGGACAGTTGGCTTTTCCTTTTAATTTTTACTCTGTTTATTCACTTTTGGAGACCTTTGGTAATTCTTGATCTTCTTTTTGGGATAGTTGGAATACAATTTATTCCTATAGTATTTAATACAGGGCTCTTTTTACCAGTTATTTTGGTTATGGCGCATAATATTTGTGATTATTTTAAGAACCGATATCATCTCTTAGAAGGAATCCGTAGCGCTTTTTGTAGTTTCTATATCGGGTTATTTGTAATTGTCGTTTTCGCCTTTACTCCAAATCCTCCTGTTCCAATCACTATTGATTATGAAGTTCAGGAACAAGAAATCGTCATTCAAAAAGGATATTTGCTTCATGAAGTATATTATTACCATGAACGAATAAATCCCTTCATTATGAAATCTAAAATCAAGTACGAAAAAGTCATTTAATATAGAAAGAGAGTCCTATGTCCTGTTCCAAATTAATGATTTTAGAAAGTATATTGTATTAAGCTCGAAAGATAATGGCAGATATGATTTATTTGTATACATCAATCTGGCTCCTTTGAAATACTCAAAAGTTATTCTAGGTCCAAAGGTTACGGATGCAGACTATATTGCTCCTTATCTCAAGCTTGCCAATCCTGATATAGAGATAGAAAGTTCGAAAATTCCTTATCGTTCAGTTTAGAAAAAATTAAAGCTTCAAAGAAATTATAATCTTTTATTAATAAGGAGAAGCTAGTAATGAAAAAATGGTTACTGTTCATTTTCTTCATTGTAAATATTGTCCCTTTATTCTTTATTCTACGTTTTGCCTTCCTTTTCTTTACAACAACTTATGACATTTTCCCTGAAGCAAATCAATCGGAGGTAGAGACAGCAGTAAGAAGAACCCTTGATTTGTATGGTTTTAAAGGAGATATGAAGGTTACGAAGTTTCTAGAGATAAATGGACTTCTGAAAAATACAAAATTGAATACGATTATAGTGAAGAGGTTGATGGAAGTAGAGTCACTGTGAGTCATGCCTTGTTTTATCGTCCAAAGTCCTCAAAATACAATCCCCAAAAGACTGATGAAGAACTAGCCTATGATGGGACTACGAAAACCATGATACAAGAATTTTCAGACATGGCTCATAAACTAATCAACCAACATCCTGTCAGTATTTCCCACAAAGAAAAGGTAGAGAATTTTTTTAAGCAATATGAAAATCCCAATTTGGAATTCGTGAATAGTTACTGGAGTGTCGATACTGAATCTGAAAATATCCAAGACTATTATGCCCTCATCGAAAAGAACCATAAGGAAGGGAAAGCTTTTCAAGGTTTATATGACCTCCCTATTGATGAATTTTTGGAAAAAGGAATTATTAAAGGAAGTGTTAGATATAAAGATACTGTTTTAGAAGAGGGTGAGAAAGATTATTTTGATAGTGAAGGCGGACTGACAGGATTTATTTCAAATGGGATAGATAATGCCGAGTTGCCAGATGCCTTTTATGAGGTTTCTTACTACTATGGTGCTAAAGGATATCGTTCAGGTAGTAGTGTTTCTTTAAAGGTTCAAAACCATAAGATGCTCTATTATGGAAGTAATTTTAACTAAAAATTTTATATGTAATAATTTGTGTTAAAATAATAGACGAGATAATTTAAAAGTGATAGATATTAGTCATTAGTTAGTAGTTTGAATTTAAAGGAGAAATAAATAGTGAAAAATTCAAGTACTTTTAACAAGCTTATTTATACTGTCCTATATTCCTTACTGATAGCATTTGTTATCGCTCATTTCATATTATGGTCATTTGGTTTATCATTTACTCCGATTATTTGGAATATTTGGCTCTTTCTTCTAATTTTTACTCTATTTATTCGCTTTTTGAGCTCCTTTGCAATTCTTGATCTTCTATTTGGGATATTTGGACTGAAATTTATTCCCGTAGCGTGGAATACAAAGCTTTTTGTTCCAATTATCCTCTCTATTTCGCATATTTTTATTTACTTTTTAAAGGGGAAATATCGCTTCCTTGAAGGAGTGCGCAGTGCGATTTGTAGTTTTTATATTTGGTTATTTGTAATTGTCGTCTTCGCTTTTATTCCAAATCCTCCTGTTCCAATCACTATTGATTATGAAGTTAGGGAACAAGAAATTGTCATAACAAAAGGATATTTGCTTCATGATGTATACTATTATCATGAGCTGATTAATCCCTTCATCATGAAATCTGACATTAAGTCTAAAAAAGTTATATAACAACTTAGAAAGTGAGTAAATTTATGTCCCGTTCCCAATTAACGATTTTAACAAACATTTGTCTGATTGAAGATCTTGAAAATAAGCAGGTAGTTATGCAATATCGGTCTCCTGAAGAGAATCGCTGGTCTGGTTATGCCTTTCCTGGAGGCCATGTAGAAAATGGAGAGTCTTTCGCAGAGTCTGTCATTCGTGAAATCTATGAAGAAACAGGATTGACTATCCAAAATCCTCAACTTGTCGGCATTAAAAATTGGCCACTAGATACAGGTGAGCGCTACATCGTCGTTTGCTATAAGGCGACAGAGTTTACTGGAAATCTCCAATCCTCAGAAGAAGGAGAAGTATCTTGGGTGCAAAAAGACCAGATTCCAAACTTGGATCTGGCCTATGATATGCTACCCTTGATGGAAATGATGGAAGCACCTGACAAGTCAGAGTTCTTCTATCGCCACCGTACAGAGAACGGCTGGGAGAAAGAAATTTTCTAGTCTTTTACTAAATAACCTAACTGATCCAAGGCCTCCTCGATATAGTGGAGGTCTTGTTGTGTTTCAGCTTCAACAAGGTGGTAATGGATGCCGTCTGTCAATTCAGAAAGTGGTCTAAAGTCAGAATTCTCGACTTGTTCCAGAAAGTGCTGGACATCTCGACGACAGGTAAGTTTGAGCAGAGTTTCAATTTCACCATAAACGGGATGATCAATTAAGATATTTTGAACGCGTCCGCCATTATCTACAATAGCTAGAAGTTCCTGCCCGATTTCTTCCAGTTCGTGTTTCACTTTAAAGAGTTTGTGGACGTAGGGGCTGGCATTATTTTCTTTGTAGATATAACCACGATTGGTGGATAGAATAGGAGCTCCATCTGCTCGCAAGATGGCGATGTCCTGTACAATAACTTGGCGCGTGACATGAAAGTGTTCAGCCAAGGTTTGCCCATTGAGAGCTTTTGGTGCCTCTTTTAACAGTTTGAGAAGAGCTTGTTTGCGATCTTTTGTCATAGCTGTTCCTTTTAGCGACGTTTTCGAAGCACTTTAAAGACAGCTAGTGCCAATGTATAGTCTACCATACTATGGATAATTGTGCCAAATCCAACTAGGACGAAGAGAACATAAAACATATTTTCAACGTTTGTCCCTGAAGTGGCATAGAAGATGATACAAGCCAGTACTTCAGCGATAGCATGAACAACACCCAAAACAAAGTTAAAAATCCAAGATGCCTTTGGTTTTTCCAAGGTTTCAGGGAATTTCTTTAAGTAAAATGCTCCCAAAATACCAAAAACGATGTGAGAAAAGGCGCGCAGTACGATAACCATAGGATAGCCTGCCATCAGGAAGCCGAGACTAGAAGCGATGATCACAAAACCAGCCATCAAAGGTGATAGGAACATGGCGATAAAGATGGCGATATGGCTTCCTAAAGTGTAAGAAGCTGGTGGGATGACGATTTTAAAAGGCATAATGATTGGAATCAAAATCGCGATTGCTGTGAGTAGTGCAGTCATGGTCATAAACTGCGTTTTTTTCCGTATATCCATAAGAACCTCCATTTAACTGTATATACACAAGTATAGTACAATAAATAAACAGACATGTCAAGAATTTATTTTGATTTTATTGAAAATTTTCAAAAGTATAGGTGGTAGATTCAAAGGATTTTCATATATTTTCAAAATTTTGAACGAATGACTCCTTGGTAAATAACTATTTATAAGTAGAAGATGAGCCTTTACTGGTGAAAACTAAAACTCCACCTTCAGGACGAAAGTGGAGTTGTTTTTTATTTCTTCAAGGTTTCGAGACGTGGGACAATTGCTACAGTTAGGATGGCTGAGATGAGGAGTTCAGCAATTGAGTTTGTAGAGATAACCGTTGCCAGGAGTTTTTGGATATTGCCATCAAAGACATTTCCAAAAAGGAAGAAGATTCCCCCAAGGACAAAGACGGTATTGGTAAGAGAACCGAGAGCACCAGCAATGATGAGACCCGTTCTGTTTTTCAATAATTTATAAACTAGGTAAGGAGTCAGACCAATCAAAATACGAGGTAGGATGGCAATCATTGCGGAATAGATGTTTCCGTTTGGTACAAAAGGTGAGAATAGATAGCTGGTTGGAAGGATGGTAATCGTGTTTACCGTTAAGCTCAATAGCCCCATAAGAAAACCAAGTGTAACTCCAACTCGAGGACCATAGATGATACTAGCAATGATTACCGGAATATGAACGATGGTTGGTTTGATTGGAAATGGGAAAAGATTAAACAGGATTGAACTTAAAAAGTGGATAACGAGCATAGTTGCAAAAAAGATTGCAATGGGCGCAATATTAGAGCGTTTTTTCATCGAGGGTTTCCTTTATTCTTTCTAAAATAGTATTCAGGTCAGCTAGGGCGCCTTTTCCGTAATCGCCACAGGCTAGTAGAGATTCCTTTGGAGAGATAATTTGATAACCATAGGTCTCTAATGTTTTTAGATTAGCCTGAGTTGCCGGATGGTCATACATTTTTGTGTTCATGGCTGGTGCGACTAACTTTTTGACATGTTCTGGCAAGGCAAGTGCTGTGCTTGTCACCATGTTGTCAGCAAATCCGTGGGCTAACTTTGCGATGGTATTAGCGGTAGCAGGAGCGACGATAAAAAGATCAGTCCATTTACCTAGTTCGATATGATTTACTTGATCAGGATAGGGTTCCTTCATGACATCAAGGTGAACTGGATTCTGTGAGAGTACCTGTAGTGTCAAAGGCTGTATAAACTCTCTCGCTGCCTCAGTCATTAGGATAGTGACATGATGGCCTTGTTTTTTTAAAGAACTGACGAGATCAGCTGATTTATAGGAGGCAATCGAACCTGTCACTGCGATCAGAATGTTTGCCATGACTTTCCTTTCTAAGAATCGTATGCTTGAATTTTTTCAAGGAGGAGGCTTGCAATTTCCTCTTTGGTTTGAACAGTTTGAAGATGCTCTCTCTCAACAAAAATTGCTCGATGTTGATTCTCTGAGATTTGAGTAAGGTCATTTGCTATGATCAAGTCAGCCTGATTCTTGACAAGACTTTTTCTAGCAATGTCAACCAGATGGTCTTCGGTAACATCAACTAGCAGTTTGAAACCAATCAAATGAATAGCAGGATTCCATTCCTTGACTAGAGAGATGATTTTGGGTGTTTTTTTCAGGAATAAAACCTGCACCTCATCATTGGAAGAGATCTTAGCTTCTTTGTTTTGCTTGTCTAAAAATTCTTCCAGATTAGAACTCGCCTCAACTTCTGCCAGCCCTGTCATATAAACAGGAGTGTAGTCAGAAACTGCCATAGAATGAATCAGAACCTGATAATTTTGAACATGCTCTTTCATTTCTAAAAGAAGATCATGAGTATTTTTGATTTCTCGAATGGTTAAATGGGGATGAGTTTCTGGCTTAAGAGCTCTGGTAGTTGTTATCAAACAAACCTCATGACCAGAAGCAAGCAAGGTTTCTGTGATGATTTTTCCTAAGCGACCTGTAGAATGGTTCGTAATAGAGCGGACGCTGTCGATAGCTTCACTCGTACCGCCCGATGTAACTAAAATTTTCATAGGACTATTGTACACAAAAATAAACGTTAAGTAAAATGAAAGCGATAAATTTTTGTTAAAACGCAGGAATACTATAGTCTAAAACTATAAAAGCATATAAAATTTGGGAACTATATACCAGTTTACACCACCAACAACATATTGTATTTATGAGAATATCAAAAAAGGCGACTTCCAAGCGGAAATCGTCTTTTAATAATGTCTAAATTCTTCATAATGTTCACTCATATATTCTGCCAACCATTCCATACCATAGGCTATCTCAAATACTTCCAATATCAATGAAAGGTCTGGTTGAAAACCATATTCTTTGAGTTTATTGATAATATCTTTGGGAACTATATACCAGTTTACACCACCAACAACATATTGTATTTATGAGAATATCAAAAAAGACGATTTCCGTTTTGGAAGTCGCCTTTTCAATT